>JAPUKJ010000039.1 GCA_027295705.1 Ignavibacteria bacterium
GCTGGGATCCGCTTGAATTCCTGCTGAACGAAGCGCACAGGATCGGGATAGAAGTGCATGCCTGGTTCAATTTGTACAAAATCAGGGGGAAGGTTCCAGTGGGCTTAAGCCAGCCTTTACATCTTACGCGTGCGAAGCGGCACTGGACGGTGCAATATGAAGAAGAAACCTGGCTTGATCCCGGAATACCTGAGGTGCGTTCATACTTGACTAGTGTTGCGATGGATCTGGTAAGAAACTATGACATCGACGGTATTCAGTTTGATTTCATTCGATATCCGGGCCGCTATTTTCCCGACAGCCGCACGCACCACCAACATGGAAAAGGCATGGATCTCGAAGACTGGCGCCGCTCGAACATTGATAAGTTCGTCAGTGAATTCTACGACTGCGCAATCGCCTTGAAACCGATGTTGAAAGTGGGCTCCACACCTTTGGCTATTTACCAAGGCGGCTCCGGTAACAACACATGGGGAAGTTACTATACATACTATCAGGACTCACAAGCCTGGCTGCTCGAGAAAAAACACGATTATCTCGCTCCCCAGATCTACTGGGATATTGGTTATTCGACAGAGGACCCAGATTTTGCTGAGATCGTTCGAAAATGGAAAAACATTCCGGCTGGAAGACACATCTATGTCGGCATCGGTGCATATAAAACCGAAATACTAAGAGAGATCCCTGCGCAAATCGACACAGTAAGAACTAATGGGCTCGCTGGCTATGCGTTCTTTCGGTACGAAGACATCAGCGACTTCAGAATATTCGAAGGTCGCCATCAAACGCTTGCCAACATTCCTCCAATGAGTTGGAAGGACTCCGTTCCACCCCTACCACCATCCAACCTCACAGTATCAGAAATTGCCACTAATGTATTTCACCTCGAATGGATTCCACCAGCGGGAGCACAAGATGGTGACGAGGCTCGTTACTATAACATCTACAGGTCAAGCCTACAGAAATTGTCGACTGATGATCCCTTCAATCTCATCGCGATTACATCTTCAAATGACAATCACTTTGTGGACACTGTCAAATCCCCCAGTGGACTGAGATACTACTATGCTGTTACTTCTTTTGACAAGGGAAACAACGAAAGCATGCCGTCAAACACCGCTAGCGCGCTCGTAAAAGAAATGCTCGCTATCAAGCGTAAGCTATCGAACGTCACCGGCCTTTCTATGTCAGTCATCAATGGCGACGGGGCACCCACACTAGTGGCCTATGAACTACCTGAGCGCACATTTGTATCACTGAACATTTTTGAACAATTGTCAGATATGTCGGAAAGGCTCGTTACAACCATCACCAGAGGCGTGCAAGAGCCGGGAATCTATGTCGTGGGAGTCGGGAAGGTAGACTTCGCACAAAGCAGGTATGTAATCCGTCTGAAAGCGGGAGATACTCCGCTTGAGCAATTTATTGATCTGAGGGGACACTGAAGCACCGACCTACTTCGTAACTTCAACCAACGTCACGCCCGGAAGTCGCAGCCGGAAGCGCTTCACTGCCGAAGCATCCACACACCATCGCTTAACCTGCTCAAAGCTGTAGGTATTTCCACCGATCTCATTGAGGATATTCAATCCAACCATCAGGGGCACGAACTGCGCTATCCCTGATCTCCAGGACTTTTCTTTCATCTGATCAAGAATGTAAAGCTTACCCCCCGGTTTAAGAGCGCGCAGCGATCGGACCACAAGCATTCTACTGTCCTCCTCCCTGAAGCCATGGATGATGTTGAACATTAAAATACCATCTTGTTCTAGTGGTAGCTCGATCTTTGTAAAATCTCCTCCTAATAGCGCTACCCTTTCCTCCAATCCCGAATCTCGTACTATTGCAGCTGTATGCTGAAGCGCATTATCAAAATCCATAACAACTGCATTAAGACTAGGATATCGTTGGCAACACTCAATCGCATATAATGCGTGTGAGCCACCTATGTCCAACAAGCGTTTTGGGTTTCTGGGGAGGACGATCTTATTCCGGACATCTCCTATCAACAGACGAGCAAGATCCCACATCCCATAGACGTATATCTTCCAATCCTCCTCACTAAACATTTGGAAATACGGTTTCGGAGGATATCCATGCTCGATGGAGTAATCCATGTAACTCCAGCGGTCGTATAACGTCTCAAAATATCGGACAAGGTTTCCAAGGTATGACGGTGAACTTTTTACAAGCCATTTCTTGCCTTCTGCAGTTACCGTGTATCTCCCACCGACGCGCTTCAGGTAGCCACTCGCAACAAATGCATCAACGAGCAATTCCGTGCCAGAGACACTTAGCTGTGACTCATGGGATATTTCTTCAATCGTAAGCAAACGGTCGGCTACGGTTTCAAATAGTCCCTTTCGTACTGCGATCATAAGAGCTCGGCCAAAAATGACGTTGCCGAACGCATCCATTACAGGAGTTGGTAAGAAGTGGAACCTGTGAAGCAACCTTTCGAAGAGTGTAAGCCTAGGGATCATCAAACGCAGTGCTTCAAAAAAACCGTGCTCTCTTCAAGAGGGGCAGACTGAAGAGATTACCAACGGAACTCTACCTAACGCCTAACAGTTCAACCAGCCACAAGCTCAGGCCAGGTACGTAGGTAATGATGAGAAGAGCAATGAACAATATTCCAATATACGGAAGTATCGACCTCACCACCGAAAACACTGGTTTGTTGAACCGCAAGCTTGAAATGAACAGGTTGAGCCCGACCGGTGGCGTGAGGTAGCCGATTTCAAGATTCGTCAAAAATATGATCCCAAGGTGTACGGGGTTAACGCCGTACCCAATAGCAATCGGGACGATAAGTGGAACGACGACGATGATTGCAGAGAAAATATCCATCATCATGCCAACTATAATAAGGAAGACGTTCAGAACGACAAGGAAGACGATGGGATCAGTAATAAACGTCTTGGTAAATTCAAACAACTTGACCGGCACCTCTTCATCAATAAGATAATTCGTTAATCCCATAGACGCCCCGAGAATCATCAAGATAGCGCCAACAAGCAACATACTCTCCCTCATCACTCGTGGCACATCTGAGAACAACTTCAGATCCTTGTAGACCAGGACCTCTACCACGAGCACAGAGAAGGCCGTCACGGCCGCAGCTTCAGTTGCTGTGAATATGCCACCATAAATTCCACCGATAACGACAAACGGAAGGGGGATCTCCCATGCTGCAACGCGCGTTGCCCTTTTGACATTCGACCATTCAAAAGGTGTTTTCGGAACGTTTAGTTTCTTGCCTTTTCGAATACTGTAGAAAGAGAGAATCGCCACAAGGAGGATTCCAGGTAACAGGCCGGCTGCAAACAGCTTGTCGACACTGATTTGGGCAACGAGCGCGTATAAAATCAACGGAAGACTCGGGGGAAAGAGCAGTCCAAGACTACCCGATGTGGTAATCAAGCCGAGCGAAAACCGTTCGGGATAGTGCTCTTTAAGAAGTATCGGATACAACAGACCTCCGATGGCAACAATGGTAACGCCGGAAGCCCCGGTGAATGCTGTGAACAGGGCACACGTTGCAAGCGCAACGACGGCAAGCCCTCCTGGAATTGCTCCAAACAATGCCCGGGCAAGATTAACAAGCCGTATAGGAGCTTTGCTCTCTGCAAGCAAGTAACCAGCGAACGTGAATAGCGGTATTGCAACCAACGTCGGATTGCTGGCAATACGGTAGAGCTCAACGGTGACTGCAGAAGAATCAATGCCTTCACCTGCAAAGCTCAGCATAGCGATCGCTCCTATGATAGCAAACAGCGGAGCGCCCAGGAGCGCAAGCACGAGAAGAAGCAAACCGTAGAGAATAGTCTCCATCAGCTAGAAAGCCTGCACCGGTTTACCGAATGCCTTGATCAGATGTTCTATGAGCTTTACAACAAAGTGGACAGCGATTAACGCGTAGCCTGTCGGAATGATGAGGAGTGCTATCCAGGTGGGGATGGAAAGCATGATTACACTCCCAGCATCACGCTCGTCAATGAGAAATGTCAACGCGGCATCCGCAAGATAGTAGCACACAACTATCGCAAACAGATAGGTGAAGATCCGAACAATAGATTTACCACGGGAAGGAAAGAAATGAGTCACAGCATCAATGCCGATGTGGCGTTCCTCACCTGCTGCGAGTGCGGCGCCGATGAAACCTACCCACAGCACCAGATGACGTATGAGCGTATCCGCCCAGAGAAAACCGGTGTCGAAAAGATTTCTAAGAACAACTTGGGCAAAGGAAAGAACGACAATAGCGCTGAACATCAGCACAAGAAAACCAAACTCGATTCTTGTGAGCAACCGGTCGAGGGAGCGGACGAGTGTCATTTTGAGGAGCTGTGCTGTGCTCGGTAGTCTGCAAGGATCTTTTCAATGCGGTCGAGGAAAGCTTGATCGTATAGTTCTCCCACTAAACTTTGCCGAGCATTTTTCCCAGCATCATCATATGCCTTCAGTATCCTTGGCGAAGAGATATCTGTGATTTGAATCCCATTTTTCTCAAGTGTTTTGATAGAAGATGCATTCTCCTCCCGACTTCTCTCGGTCAACATCCTCATATACTTCCTGCCATTGCGGAGTAAGATTTCTTGAAGATCCTTGGGAAGCGAATCGAATTTTTTCTTCGAGATAACGACAGCACCGGAGGCATCAGCGATTGGCACCCCCATCATATATTTGACACGCGTGAACCACTGTAGCGCTATAGCAGCCAACGGTGATGTGTATGCACCGTCTATCAATCCTGTTTGCAGGGAGGTCAACACATCGATTACAGACAAAGGGATAGCATTGATGTTGAGAGCCTTGAATGTAGCCTCCGCCACTGGATCTCCTTCCCACATCCACATTCTCACGCCACTCAAGTCGTCAAGTGTGCGCACGGGGGTGTTTGTAAACACGTACACAAAACCAACTTCCGCCCAGCCGAGTAACACGTAGTCGTTTTCCACAAAGGTCTTTTTGAATTCTTTTCCCAGCGTTTCATAAAGATGATCCACCTCTTTATAATTCCTAAATAGGAACGGGGCATCAAGGATCCGCACCTTAGGAGCAATCTCGCCAAGCCCCACACCTGTAAATCCGGCACTGTGCAGCTGTCCAAGACGGATTTTTCTCAACACCACATTGTCTTCGCCCTGTGAGCTGCCGCTATAAATCTTAAATCGAAGTCGACCACCGCTTTCATCTCGTACTGCTTCGTCATACTCCCTCATGATATTCATCCAGGTGCTTCCCTCGGGAGCCACTGTCGCAAACTTGATTGTGTGCTGTTGAGAAGATACTTGCCGACCAAACGGCAATACTAGTACAGCAAGCAAAATGGCAGCAACTATCGTTTCCCTTGTTTTCAACCTGCTTCTCCCGTATTGTTATGAAATAGATTTTCTCATTGAACACCGCTTGTTCTGTACAAGAACAAGGGACTCTTGTCCACTCCTAAAACAATTCTGGCTTCCGTTCAAGCAGTAACTTTGCTTTCTTTTTGGCAATAGCGTTCGCGAGTCGAAACGAAGGCAAGATCTCCAGAGATGCCTCATCTACCTTCGCCAGTAGCTCCTCAAAGAGGGAGTCGTTCAGCGTTTGAACGGCATACGATTGTGCATAGTAAACGTACGTCATTAAGAATTTCCCTTGATTGATTCTCAGCGCTTTCTCAAAATGTTGCTTCGAGAGGTCAACATCACCACCGAGGATCCTAGGTCGACTCCCGTATAGCGCTCCAAGGATCAGATGCGCACTTCCAAAGTAGAAGGAAGAATCTTTTTCAATTACAAAGTTTATCATTGCTTCCGCCCGAGGAAGATCCGCCAGTGCATCGGGACTCGTTCTGGTTAGGTTAATGTAACTTATCCATCCAAATGCGGACCAGAAAACACCAGGTACCTCGTCTTCATCCAGCTTGGATAATGCTACCTTCAAATCATCAACTGACCCGTCAATGGCTTTTGCCAGCGCGTCGTCCTGGCGCAGGATACGGAGACCATAATCGCGCGCACGTACGTAGAACATCCTCGCGCGCTCAAGATCACGGTCTTCAACGAAACCCAGCGAATAGCTGTTATACCCTTCGCTGAGGAGAAGAAGCAGTCGATCGTTCTCTGGGTCACTTTTCAACATCACTTCCAGCAATTTTAGATTTGCAGGCAGAGCTTTCTCAGCGAAATCAAGATCCTGCTCCTCGGTGAAACCCTCGAAGCCATCATCAACGATGCTTGCGACAGTCGAGATGGCGATTTGTTGGATGCAGCCAACGAACAGAACAACAGCGGAGCTAATAAGAAGATGGATGACTTTCATTACATCTGTGCAAATCAGAACGTGAAAATATAGCTAAAATATCTAGTACAATCCAATATTGCTGAGTCGTTCAGGAATCGTATCGCTTCATTTTTTCAATAAGTATGTGGAAATGCTATTCTCAATCAAGAGAAGAACAAGTTGGCTTGGAATTTTCAACTAGGAAACTAATCTAGCAGTAAGTCTAGGTGGTTTCCGGCATTCTACGAGGCAGGTTAAACAAAGTGCTGAAAAACAAAACAGCCCCGTCACACTGGAATCTGACGGGGCCGAATCACATCAAGAATAGGGTACTCAAAAATCTGCGCCGAGCGAAAGATAATACTTCGGGGAGGAAAACTTGTCGATGTTCCACGCCCACGCAACGTCGAAGCGTACCAGAAAAGCAAGGAAGAATATCCTTGCTCCCGTCCCCATGCCCATGAGCAAATCACGGGTCACAAGGTTACCGTTCTCATTTCGTGTGAAGGCAACGAAATCTCTCTCCTTATTCCACGCCGCCCCCATATCAAAGAAAAAGGCGCCGCCTATGCTCTGCAACCCAATCGGGAGCGGCCCTGCCTGCAGGAACGCAAACAACGGATAACGGAATTCGAAGTTAAACAAGCCATATCGTGAACCAATGCGCGCATTGTAATTGTAGCCTCGCAGGGGAGTACCAACCTGCAAGAAAATGAAGTCCTCAGCGTTATCAATGGGCACAAAACCACCTTCAAAAGTACGGTTAATCCAGTTATCCACACCACCGATAATGAACTTCTGCGGATCGCGGCCAAAACTACCGCCTCCCGCCAACCTCAACGCAATCGAATAATTCCTTCCCAGCCGCAGGTATGTCCGGTAGTCACCCGTGACGTTCACGAAGCTTAAGCCGCTGTTACCAAGCTTTGGCGTGCCAAACACGTTGAAGTTGTACCGTGTGCCACTTACCGGCGCAGTAAACCCCCACAGCACCGTATCATGCGTGTAGCCAAGGGAAGGAACTATGACAGTTCGTCTCTGAATTGGATCCGGGTGTTCAAGGTTTTCACGCGAGATGTTGTACCACGTGGCTCCAAATTCGAGCCGGCTGAATTTGTTGAGAGGATACGATGCTCCAAGATTTATCCCGAACGTCCTGAAGCGGTACTGACTCCCTCCGTGATCATCGAATATGATCGGAAAGCGCGCACTGTGGAATCCAGCAATCCCGAAGTCCATCCGACGTGCCAAGTAGAGATACTGCAAACCGTAGTCGCTGTTCTTTAAATCGAGCTGCAAGTTGCTAACGAACACGATCTGGTGGTTGCCGAGTAAATCACTGAAAGCCATAAGGGTCGACCCAGTGAAACCATAAAACGTGTTGTAGCCTCCGTTCGCATATACGATATCAGGTGAAAAATTGAGTTTATATTTGTTCACCTTAAAGTTTCCATTCTCATCAACGTTGTCCGCAATCTGAGGCATCTTCGCCATGGCGGAGTCCGTTGGGATACTCTGATCGTACGTATCTCCAAAAACGTAATTGCTGAAATCAATCTCAACACCATCTCCGTAAGGTCGTGTCGTATCATCTGCTTCAGACTCTTCAGCAATGAGTTCCTCCTCTTCCTCCAATGGAGAGCTGGACCTTTCATTCACGAAGTTCGTTGGTTCCAACTCGGCAATCTTGATATCACGCTCGAGCGGATTACGCATCAGGAAGAGATCGAAGCCCGAGTTGTGCAAAGATGAGAATGCCAGCTTTCTACCATCCTGAGAAAGGGAAAGCTGGTACACACCGCTGAGTGAATTTGTGATCGGGCGTATCTCCTCCGTTTCGAGGTTAATCTCGTAGATGTTGTTGATCCCGTTCCTGTCGGAGACAAAAAGAAGTTTCTTCCCATCCGGCGTTACAACCGGAGATGTCTCCTCTGAATCTTCTAAATCGGTCACGCGCTTGATGACATAGGGCGCGGATAATGTAACGCTGTAGAGATCTTTCTGACTGTAGTCATGGCCGTCCATGACAACCGAACCGCCTTCTGTATTAGGTCCTCTGTCAGATGAAAAATAGACTGTCGCCCCGTCAGGTGACCACACAGGATCCGAATCGCTGAAAATGTCATTGGTTAGATTTATCAATTCCTTGGTCCGCATGTCATAGGCGTAGATATCAGATTGATGCTTCTCGTTCCCAACGAACGCGAGCTTGTCACCATCCTGTGACCAATTGACCGAGAAGATGCCATCAAGGCCGAACGTTAGTTTTTCCTGATCCCCCTCCTCGACATCGATCAAAACAATTGCGTCCTGTTCACCTGCCTTTGTTGCAACCGCGATCCTCCTCCCATCTGGAGACCAGCTGATGCCAGGAGTTAACAAGTGGAGTTCTTCAAAATCGTTTGTTGTCTGACCATCCACAACCTTGTCGAGAATTTCTCCATCAATTGCGCTCATTGTGAAAATGTCAAAGTAGTCATTCCTGTTAGAGATAAACGCAATCTTATCTCCATGAGGGGAGATGGCCGGGCTGGTGTTATAGAAAGCCCCATCTTTGCGGTGGTCTGTCAACTGTCGCGCATAATCTGCAGGTTCCTCGCGTTTTGCGATATCCGGCCAATACCTCACCTTCTGCTCTTTAACCCAGCGTTCGGAAAGCTCTTTTGTTCTGAGCCCGATCGAACTGCGGAAACCCTCTTCTACACTGCGCGTGCTTTTGATGCGGTTCAGAATCTCGCCAATCTTTTGCTCACCGTATTTTTGGGAGATATACCACCAGACTGACTGTCCGCCACGGTACGCAAAGTAGCCAGACAAATTCCTGATCTCCGGCAGGTACTCGTGGACAGTCGCATCCCTCAAAAACATATCCGAGTTTGTATCCCACTTTAGTGCTTCGTACTCCGCAAGACCTTCGTTGAACCAGAGTGGAAGTCGAAGCGTAATGTTATGGGAAATGATCGATTGAATCGAGCCACCATAAAACATATCGTTGATTACAGCATGAACGAGTTCATGATGAATAACGTGACGGAATTTGCCATAGTCTCCTTCAAACGGAAGAACGATTCGATTCTTGAATAGTTCAGTGACACCCCCTATGCCTTCCGAGAGATATGAATAGACGACATTCGTCTGCTGAAAATCATTATGAGAGTTGTAGACGATGAAGGGGACGCGATTTACAAGTTGATACCGGAAGGATTTACTGATCGAGGCATAGGCAGATTCTGCAGCGACTGCAGCAAACTCAGCCAAATATTCACCCCCATCGGTGAAGTAAACGTCAAAGTGATCGGACTGAATGAACCACCAGTCAAACTTGGTGTATTGAACTTTGTTCTTCCCAAACACCGTGCTCTGGCCGAAGGCTAAGGTTGGCAAAAAGAACAACGACAGAAGGAGCACCACTCCTGCCTGGCGACGTTCACGCAGAAAGTCAGATAAGGCAGACCCTTTCACGCTCATAATCCCCTCACTAAATTGAGTGATATCCTAGTGGGTTCGCTTTCATAAGAATACTAAGAAACTAGAACGGAAAAAGCAATCACACCTCCGCTCCTAATTAATAACGTACCTAGAGCACAGAAGTTCCTCAAGAATCAGCCCGCAATCGTAAAATCTATTTCACGATCCTCAAGGTTCACCGCCACCACTTGAACCCTCACCTTGTCCCCAAGCCTATATCTCTTGCCTCGAGTGCGCCCTCGAAGCGAGTAATGTTTCTTGTCAAATACATAATAATCATCTGCAAGATCGCGCACCCTCACCAACCCTTCAACAAGCAAGTCGTTAATTTCCACAAACAGGCCAAACTCCGTTACTCCGCCGATCACACCGTCGAACTCATCCCCGATATGCCTCTGCATGAATTCCACCTGCATTACTTTGACCGAAGCCCGCTCAGCTTCAACGGCAACACCCTCCCGCTCGGATGCCTGTCGGCAAATGAGTGGTAGACGCATTGCTAGATCCTCGCGACGTTGCGAATCTAGCTTCCCTTCATACTCACTGAGAAGGCGGTGGACAACAAGGTCTGGATACCGCCGGATGGGAGACGTGAAGTGAGTGTAACTTCTAAAAGCTAGTCCGTAGTGGCCGATGTTCTTCTCTGAATAGACAGCTTTGGACATCGAACGGAGCGTGACATCATTAATAAGATACTCGACTTCAGTCCCTTTCACTTGATCCAACAGTTTTTGGAGTTCCCGTGACGAAACTCCGGTTTTTGCGTTAAGCGAATAGCCAAACTGTTTCACAAAATTGGAGAGATCCTCAAGCCGGGAAGGATCAGGGACGTCGTGCACACGATATACGAAAGGTTTGGCATGCTCTTCTCTTTTGACGCGGCCAATGTGCCTCGCCACAGTCTCGTTGGCAAGAAGCATGCACTCTTCCACAAGCCTGTGTGAGTCAAGGCGCACCTTGATGATGATCTTCGATGGTAGTCCCTGGTCATCAAACCTGAACATTGCCTCAGGGGTCTCGAAGTCAATGCTTCCTCTACGACGCCGCCCCTTCAGCAAGACCTTCGCCAGCTCATGGAGCGGTAGGATGATCTCCGCAAACTCCCCCCTCTTCTGATCGATGATCGCTTGAACCTCCTCATACGAATACCGTCTCGCACTTCGAATGATGCTCTTGCTGATCCGGTAATCCTCCACCTTCCCGGTCTTGTTAACCTCCATAAACACACTGTATGTCAATCGGTCAACATTGGGTCGCAGACTACATAAATCATTGGAGAGGCGTTCTGGAAGCATCGGAATCACTTCGTTCACCAAATATACACTTGTACCACGTGCGAACGCCTCAGCATCGAGGGCGCTTCCCTCCCGCACATAATAACTAACATCAGCAATGTGCACACCCAGCCGGATTAGGCCATCATCTAACTCCTCGTACGAAATGGCATCATCAAAATCCTTAGCATCTTCTGGATCAATTGTAAAGCAGACCTTGTTCCGATAATCAACCCGTGAAGCGAACTCATCTGGTGAGATGATATCACTGAATTGCTCAGCCTCCCGGGGCACATCGGGAGAAAAGGCCATTGGCAAGCCAAAGCTTTTGGCCACGCTGAGCACTTCAACCCGCGCGTCACCGGAAGCACCGAGCACTTCGAGAATTGTCCCTTCGGGATTCAAATGCTCATCTTTCCACGGCAGCAGTTGCACTAGCACTTTATCACCTCGTTTCGCCTTCCCTGCTTCATCGTTCGGAACGTAGATGTCTCTAGCGATCCTCTTATCGTCTGGAATCACGAAGAAGAAATGTCGGCTCCGCTCTAGTCTTCCAACTAAGGTCTTATTCGTCCGGCTAATGACTTCTATAATCTCCCCCTCGATCCTATGATTGTCTTTGTTGCGACGCTTTCTCACCGTCCTCGTAAAAGGGACAACGGAAACGATATCACCATTCAGCGCTGTCTTCATGAACTTTGGTGCAATGACAATCTCTTCATCCAATCCCTCAACCTTGACGAAACCGGTGCCCCTTCTCGTTACGCTGAGCTGACCAACCATTCTACTAGTGATTGGGTACGTCGATTTTCTGGAAGGCCGGCGCGCAGTTTCGTAAGCAATACGTCCTCGCCTATCGAAGGTCACAAGACCAGTATGCTGCAATTGCTCTACAACGTCCCGCAACTCGCGATACTCTTCACGTTCTTTCACTTTGAGGCGCTTGGAAAGTTCCTTCACTGTAATAGAGGATTTTGAATGCTGCGAGAGATAGGCGAGTACTTTCTTCTTGAGGTATGCGATCAGATATCCTCTGGGTAGTACGCTAAAACGAGAACCGATAAAACAGGCGGGCGGAATTCACTTCTTTCTTATCATTGGCTAAACCGATCGTTCCGATTTCAACCGATCGGTCAAGCTCGAACATGAAGTTCCGCAGGGAGGGTCTATCAAAAATATCGCCAAACGAATAGATAAGGCTGACACTGGCATTATTAAATGGGTCATCCTGGATTCTGCCACCGATTCGCCAGAGACCTTTAAACACAGTGCCGCTGACGCGTAGATCGGTTCCTTGCGAGCCATGACTGAGTTCAAACGATGTAATGAAGCCTGTCTCCCGGCGAAGAAAGTCGGATAACTCGCTAGTGAGCAATGAACTCGCACCCTTGACGAGAGACAATCCGACAGTGCTTCCGACATCAGACGCAACATTGTTCGCTTCTGACCTGGTCAATGGGAATGTGCCAGCTAAGATAAACGCTATCGCATCAGACTGCACATCCGATGACGTCGGGCCTGTGTACGAATAATAGTCTACGTCGTCAATCGTCATGGAGACCTCAAGAGCAGGCTCATTACGCGTTCCTGTGATGTGCAGAATTACAATAACTTTCTCGCTCTTTCCCCCAGATACTGTATCAGGCAAGACCCGTGTTCCTTGATATGTGGCCTTGATATCAAGTTCAGGGTTAAGGAAATCTCCAGAGTATCTGATCGTCCCCTCCGCGTCAAATTGCTTGTAAAAGTAGTAATATGCTCTCACGACTTCCAGATCACCAATCCAGTGCTCTCGGTCGCCCGTAATGGAGAACTTCCCTCGTATATTCGCTTGCAGTTCCTCAGGTGGTGTTGTACTGAAGATCATCCTTATCTCCGTATTCGCCCCTGTCTCAATATCAAGGTCATACCGCATGCCATCAAGAAACGACTTTGAAGCGGTTTCATCTGTGCTAAGGCTGGTAATGCTCATAGATTCCTCACCTGCCGTTTGAAAATACCGTACCGCTGAGGGTCTCGTCGGTTTCGAAATGACTTTTGAAGTGTCATCAACAACGATAAGCGGAATGGAAAACCCTGTCTGCTCTGCAACGCTAGCCTGAGTGGGCGGGAAGATGAGGCGCGAATTACTTATATGAATGGTACCCTTGAGGAGCGATTGATTTGGGTCGCCGGTAAAATGTAGACCAGAGGCACCAATCTCTACGAACAGATTGCCGTACACCGAAAGCTCAGACCTGCGGGTCTCTGATTTCACTACAAGCAACTGTCCTGTCCCAGTAAGGTCAAAGTCAGCTGGAGTAAACTCACGCAGTGCAAAGTCGCCCTTCACCCGCATGAGGCCCGCCCTGCCAGATCGTTCATCAGATGGTACGTTTCTAATAACTGCATCAATCACCTTGATGCGTTCCCCTTCCGGAACGAGCGTGGCCTCCATAGTGTAATAGACGTTATTGGGGACGAACAGGAAATAACAACTGTCAATCCGCATCTCTCCACGATAGATTGGATTCTTGGGTGAACCGCCAATCTCGATGTCGCACGTCAGTATACCATGCAGGTCATCAAATGTCGGCAACAACGGATCCAGGAGGTTCACCTGGATGCCATCTGATCGAACGAATAGATCCATAGGAATGTCAGGCCACCGCTCATGAACGTTTGTAAATCCCAGATTGATGGGAAGCGTTCCAGCAATCGTAAGCGTAGGAACTCCCTCCATGCGGCTTTGGCGATTTTCAACCTCTACGTTGGTTTCCAGAATCTTGTTCCGGTAATTGAAAACTGCGCGAATTTCTCCGAACAACACGCGCCTAAACGTTACACCATCGGCACGAAGGGATGCACTATACTCTGGCTCATCGAGTGTACCCGAAACTGTCAGATCGAAATCGGCAAAACCAGAAAAAGCTAACCGTTTCGGATCGAGTTCCTCTTTCGACAGGAAAAATCTTAGGTCATCAAGATTGAGTTTCTTGGCAGCAATAGAACCATTGAGAACCCCGTTACCAACTATCGAACCATCAAGCGTGACGACTTCCGTACCACGTCGCATCGCGAGGTCTTGTACATGCACACTAATCGTGCCAAAACTTATGGTGGCACCTCCATCGGCCTTCCAAGCAAAATCATGGTAGGCAACTCGCAGATCATTGAGCGTAAAGACCACTTGATCCTCCGTAACATTGGCAAGACCTTGCACTACAAGGCGGATATCCTCATCGATAGTTGCTTGGGCTGTATACAACGAGTATCCCTGTTGGTATGTCAGACTAACCCGTAGACTATCAAACTCACTTTTGTTGAGGTGCATCCTCCCAACATCCGTAGTGAATCGAATTCCAACCTCCTTTAGCGGCTTGAAAGGTTTAAGCCCTTCGACATCAAGCGTTGCCGAAGCATTTTCGATCAGCACTCCAGATTCAACATTCCCGTAGAAAAACTCATCCGCGTCCAGACGCGCATGGAGGGAGAGATTCTCATAGTTCCCTTTGATTGAACCTGTTAGTCTGCCGATGCCGTTGAATATGCGGTTCTCCGTAATAATGGAAATCGGTTCAAGATCCTTAACGTGAAGAGAGTACTCGGCGTCAAGCATTGTTGTAACCGATGAGAGCGACCTCCCTAAAAACTCAAATTCCTTCCTGTCCACATTCCTCTCGAGCGTAGAATCAATCATTGCAAACTTTTCACCTAGTGCAAGTCGCACATTCTGAAGTTCATACATTATGAGCTTCACCATGTACTCGGTATCGAATGCCCCGGTTAGCGAAAAATCAGCAATATTCGATTCCAGAATCAGCGTCTTCTCTAATGGGTTATTTTGATCGAGCCTGAGGTGCACATCACCAGAGCTCATTTGATAATCCCTATAGCGCGAAGACAAAAATTCAATCTGAAAATCTCCACTCAGCTTGTCCAACGTGAGCCCGGTTCCTACAGCATCAATATCAAAACTGATATCACTATCTAGTGATTTGTCCCGGAAAAGGTCTTCAAGGTGGAGTGATCTCACATCGCCTCTAATGCTAAACGAAGGTTGAGTCCCGTGCTGCTCCTCCAACGTTGCGGTAAGTGTGGAACGCATCGGACCCAATCCGATGTCAATGCTACTGGTAAGCTTTCCTTCCGATATGTTTGCAAAAAGTCGAGATCTTTCCAACTTTTGACCTAAGAATTCGGATGAATCGACATCAACCTCAAGTGTGGCCACCATTTCATCAAACGACGTACCGTATCCCTCAACTCGAATTAATCCGTTCAACCGGCTCGTTAGCTTCTCGTTCTTCAATACCGGCGCGATGTCAAGATTCTGTAGCGTGAATTCTCCTTCATACGCCAGCGTTGCCGAACCACCTATCTTAAGATGAAGATCTGAGTGGACATTGCCAGCATCAGTTTCGAGCAAAAACTTCGTTTGAAAATCAACCGGGCGTCCAAAGAACTCGAGGTTCAGCGTTGTTAGTCCAAGCGACTCGTAATCCGGAAGATTAAAGGTTGGCAGAATTATCTGGACATCTGGTGAGTAGAGCTTGCTCTCGGTAAATTTTGCATAAAGAAAAAGTTCTCTTGGTTTATGGAGATCATGCAACGAACCACTAATGTACAATTCAGTTTGCCCCGTTTTAATGTCGAGCTTCTGCAGTCCTATTTCGCCAAACTGACCGTCGGCCACAAGATCAAGCGACACGATCCCATTGAGGAAGCCAATATCAGGAATAAACATCTCGAGCTCATTAAGGTCAATGGCATTCGCACGGATCGAAGCTTCTATGGGACTCAACTGCAGTTGTTCCAACTCGGTCCCTCCGAGCAGATCAACTTCATGCATCCTGACATCAAGGTTCAGAGTTGACCTGCTTGTTTCGATGACCATGTTCTGTACCCGTACTTCTGTGGGTGTGACATAAAAATCGCCAGCGAGCTGTCTCAGATCGATGGGGGGTTGATCTGAAAGAAACGAAAGAGACGAAATGACAGCGTGTTTCTCCTCATCTTTGATTAGCGCACTCGTTATCAGGTTAAAGTGTTGAAGCGTAAAATCATGATACTCTACATACTTCGAGTCCGGCAACGAATGATCTGCGTCGGCAAGAGAGGCGGAGTCCACAAGCATGACTGTTCCATCCTGAATTTCGAGTCTATTCACACGGATGATCCAATCGAATGGCCCCGGTAGCGTTGTATCCTCGGGGGCGGGACGTAACATCCTCTTGAAATTCCACACACCATCTCGACCTCGCAGCAATTTCACCGATGGCCGCACAAGAGTGATCCGGTCGATCGAAACAATGTTGCCGGGGATCTGAAAAAGGTCGTATCGCAGGTCCAACCGGTCAGCGACCAACAAATAATCCTCTTGAACCTTTATGGACAGGTAATCGACCGAGAATCCCTCCACAAGGTTCCCTCGGATCTCGCCCAGTTGGATTTCTGCATAAAGAAGAGAGTCAAGACTGGATAAGGCCGTTGAGCGAAGATAGTCCCGGAATAGCTGTGTTTGAGTGAATGCTGCAAGAAGAAGAATAAAGACCAGCAGGCCGCCAAGGGAGTACCCTATGATCTTGACAAACTTCTTCACGTTAATCACTCTGCACTAATGAACATTCTTGTGACGGCTAGTCATTCTTGATTTCTTATTTCTACTCGACCGGTAGGCTTTTAATACACGTTCAATCACTTCTGTTGTGGAGCAACCAGATGTTAGCCGGATTGTTTTCGTTGTGCCCCCGTGTTCTTCGACAATGTCCCTACCAACGATTGTATCAGGACTCCAATCTGCGCCCTTGACCAGAACATCTGGTATCAATTGAGCGATTATCCGATGTGGTGTAGTTTCCCCGAAGAAACACACGAAATCCACCGGAGCAAGCGCAGCAAGCACTTTTGATCGATCCACTGCGGCATTAATGGGCCGATTCATCCCCTTGATTCTTCGAACAGAGGCGTCAGTATTAAGTCCAACGATAAGGATTTCGCCCAGACCCTTCGCCTTGGTGAGATATTCCACATGTCCTCTGTGGATGATATCAAATGTCCCGTTGGTGAATACCACAATCTTTCCTTGCCTGCGGAGCCGTCGTCGATGACGGACAAGCTGTTGTAGGCCGATGATTTTTCCCATTAACTGGATGCATTTCTGTTATTCGTATAACGAAGAGTAGCCTCAATCAATTCCTGCAATTGAACGGGCATTATTCCTACTGCACCAACAACAACACCGCCAGCACAATTGGCCAGCGTAGAGGCTTGCCGGACTGTAGCGCCACTGACAAGAGCCATCGTCAACGTGGAAATCACAGTGTCTCCGGCTCCGGACACGTCCTGTACGTTATTTGCCATGGTCCCCGCATGCGTCACATCTCCGTTCGCTTCAAAGAGAGACATTCCGTCTTCCCCTTTTGTGAGCAATACGTTCTCCGCTGACAATTCGGCTAGTAGTCTCTTTCCCGTCCGTACTACGTCTTCGATGGTCCTCAGCCTTCCCCCCAGCACTTCTTCTACCTCCCGTCTGTTAGGTTTGAAGAGAGTGACATTCTTATACTCAAGGAAGTTCTCAAACTTGGGATCGACCGTAATGATTTTGTCGTTCCTTCTCGCGACGGCAATCACCTCCCGGATTATGTCCTTGGTGATTGTCCCTTTGTTGTAGTCTTCCAGAATAATGCCGTCGATTGAGTTTATGTTGTCCTTCACGGCATCAATAATACGATGCCGAAGATCTTCAGGACAATCCTCCTTTGACTCATTGTCGATCCTCACCACATGCTGATCGTGGGCAATAACCCGGGTTTTGATCGTCGTTGGACGAGAAGGATCTTTCACAATGCCTTTCGTTTCAAAATGCCCTTCTCTGAGCATGCTGAGACACAATTCGCCAGGGTAGTCATCGCCTACCAGGCCTACCAGGAGCGCCTCCCCGCCAAGCGTCTGAATATTGTTAGCAACATTTGCTGCGCCCCCGAGGCGCACCGACTCCGAAACAACATCAACCACAGGGACGGGCGCTTCCGGAGACACTCTGGTCACGGTTCCCCAGTAATACCGATCTACCATCAGATCACCGACGATTGCTATTCTTTTGCCTTTGAATGTATTGCAGAGCTGTCTAAGGCGCTGTTCGGAAAATGAAACCACAACTCGTTCCCGCGGGTAAATGGAGGCAATGCTTCAGAAAAATATACCGATTAACTGCTTGAGAAGCAAGGAGTTGGAAGGATTGTAGGACTGACCTTTGAGAAGTTAAATCTCAATTGGAGGATGGGAAAACATACTGTCCGGAGAACCCATCATTAGGACGGATTGACCTAGGCGTAAGTTGAAACTTACAAACTCCGGATAAACCTTAATCCATCAGCAAGCTGATGATCGTTCACGTCTCGAACAACTCTGACCTCACCGAGCTTCCGCGGAAGAACGAATTGACCTGCACCTTTCTGGAACACCGACTTGGCAATTGCAGCATTGCTAATCCCGCGGATACTACAGCGCGGCTTCAGCCGCCGATAGAGTTGCACCAATCGCGCAAGCTCTTGCGCGGGGAAGCCTTCTCGGGCGACAGCTATCTGCGCTTCAGCAATAATTCCTAACAACACTGCCTCACCATGTCGCAACTTGTAACTCGAAAGGGTTTCCAGAGCATGGCCAACTGCATGACCGACATTGAGAAACACTCTTCCACGATTACTAAGAAGCTCGTTCTCGTCTTCCGAAACCAAAGCAGCCTTGATCCTCAAGCAACGTGAGGCAACCTCTAGGATTTGATCTCGGGCTGTCGCGAGTAGTGCATCCAAGTGCCCTTCTATGTACGACAGCAGAGTCGAATCGCTGACGATAGGATATTTCAAAATCTCTCCGAACCCTGCGACCACCTCTCGGTGCGGAAGAGTACAAAGCAACTTGACGTCAGATAGTACAAACGCGGGTTGATAGTACGTACCGATGGCATTCTTGATGGGTGGGTGGTTGAGTCCATTTTTCCCCCCGACCGAACTGTCAACTTGTGAAAGAAGCGTCGTGGGACATTGGACGAATCCCAGCCCACGCCTGTATGTTGAAGCGACAAAGCCTGCGACATCACCCACGACGCCACCACCTAGTGCAATCATCGCGGCATTACGGGGAATCCGCATTCTCAATAGCGCGGAATGGACTGCTTCTGCTCTCGAAAGATTTTTCTGCTGTTCGCCTGGTGGCATAACCAACGATGAGACGTGGAACCCCTCCTGTTTCAAGGACGCGACGGCACGCTTCAATCCAGCGCGTGCGCTGTTCCTGTCGGCAAGAATCACGACGCGCTGAGGAATGTTGTGTTGCTTGCATTTGGTGCCAAGAAAACTCAAATTCCCTGCACCCAGATAGATGGGATAGCTGCGTTCACCTAATTCAACATGGATTGTGTGGAGTATCACAGGGTCACTCGATACAGGCAGAAAGTTGTCTCACGATCTGATCGACCGTGGGACCGACTTTTCGTTCATCAGTCAGAACAGTGATGTTGGCTTTACTGTAGATCGGCTCGCGTTTCAAGTACAAGTCTTGGACGCGTGAGCGGAGTTCATCCTCACTCAACCGATCACCAGAAAAGTCGGCCAGGACCGGTCGGTCAGATTTCCATCGCAATCGCCTTAGAAGTTGCTCTGGATCAGCTTTTAGATAAACAAGGATACCGGAGCTAATGACCCTGCGGAAACTCACCGGGTCGACAATAGTCCCCCCACCAAGGGAAATAACAAGGTGCCGTTTGGCGCAGAGCTGTATAATAAGCGCCTGCTCCAAACTACGAAAATATTCCTGCCCCAAATCTCTGAAGATCTCGTTTACAGTTTTCCCAACTTTTTTTTCAATGGTAAGATCCACATCAATGTAATCGTACCCAATAGTATTGGCCAGGATAGGTCCAACGGTGCTTTTGCCGCTTCCCATAAATCCTGTGAGGAAGATTCTGTTTTTGCGTCCGGCGGCCGGATCAGTCATTGAGATTTCTCACTTAGGTGAAGCGGAAAGACTACGCAGCAGAGTAGAAGCTCAGCTGGCACCAGTGGAGCTAGGTGGAAGGAAGATGCATTCATTATCCATCGGTTCACCCGAAGAGCGGATCATTCCGCAGACTTCAGAAACTAACTGCCGCGCCGACTTGGAAGAGGATTCCGTCTGTGTGGACCCTAGATTCAAAAGGCTCAGTACTTACGTTGATGAAGGTGCCACGATAAGCGATCCGTGAAACTGAGAAGGCATTGCTGGATTCAAACTGAAGATCGCGAAATTTCATCTCTGCATTGAGGGAAAACCACTCCGTAAAGTGATAGCTCAATCCGCCAAGCACATGAATTCCGAAGCCATGCCCCTCATCCACAGGCTCTGCATCAACATCAGCAATCCGGTAGATGCGCCTACCGAAGTACACTCCACCACCACCACCCATGTATACGCCAAATGTTGGTCCAGCAACGGGAATGTGAAAATACCCTGTCAACTCAACAGGGAGGACTCGGTACCCATCAACTGTATCAATACCAGAGAAAGATGTTCTGAGGGTCGTTGTCCTGATGTAATCGGCAGATAGACCCAGCGTAATATTAGTTTCCGGAATGTGGTACTTAATCTCTACCCCAGATCCGAAAAAGTCCTCAATTGGGAAAAACTGGTTGCGCTTAAGAGCATCGCGTGCGTTTGGATTGGGAAAGAGCTGAGACCCGGTTGTAAAATTTCCTTTAAGCACAACCGAAAACATCTTTTCCTGTCCTCGGGCTGGATTGAAAAGCAATGCAGTTACGCAGCCAATGCAAACAATGCAAACACCTTTGTTGCCCATCATAGCCAACCTCACGAGATATGAGTCCTACCGGAAAAAGATATCTCGATTATCTTCAATATCAGCATCGTCCTTCAGCTTTGCAAGCCAGTCGCGCAAGAACCGGTCACGCTTTTCCTTAAGCATCTGTGTACGCAGCACATCTTCCTGCGCCGCAAACGCCGCTGAATCAAGCTCTGTCTTTGAAAGGAGCTGGATCAGAAATGCACCGCGGACACTACGCACGGGCGCCGAAATCTGACCCACTGAAAGCGCCGCAACTGCACCCAGGAAATTCTGATCACGTCCCACACCTGGAACAGATCCATTAAGAGCAAATGTTCCCGTACGCCTGACTTTGATCTTTGGATTCAGCTCTTCAAGCTTCGTTAAACTGTCGAGCGGTGCAAGCTGCGCCTTGAGATCTGCGGCGATATGTTGCACCTTTTCATTTTTTTTCTCGCGCAATACCTGCGGTCGGAGCGATTCCTTCACCTCATCAAATGGTCTGATGCCAGCATCTTTCGCTTCAGCAACCACGAACACGGCATAACCGTTAGGGACGGCAAATGGCTCACTCACCGAACCGACTCTTTCATCGAATGCCCACCGAGTAATACGCTCATTGATACCTATTCCTGGAACAACACCACCTTTTTCCTGGATCTGGCTCTCCTTAACTTGGAAGCCGCTCGCTTGAGCTTCTGTGACAAACTCAGATTCTGTTGCGTTGTAGGCAAAGTCTGTCGATCTCTCAAAAACATAATTTTTCGTTTGCGAGCTTGCTGAGACAGGAATGAGAATATCCACGATCTTCAATTCGCGTACGTCCCGTGCATGCACCTTGATAACGTGGAAGCCAAACTGTGTTTGGATCGGACCGATGATTTTCCCAAACTTCGCTTTGAACACCGCTTCCTCGAACGGTTTTACCATTCTCCCCCTCGTGAACCAACCGAGGTCGCCTCCGCGACTAGCTGACCCTGGATCCTTGGAGTACTGCCTCGCCAGCTCCGCAAAATCCTCCCCTCCTTTGGCAATCCTTGCAACTTGTTGCGCCTCCACCTTTACAGCATCCACATCGTCCTCACCTTCCAACGAAAATAGAATATGACTCGCATGGACAAATTCTTTGTCTGACTTTCGCTCATCCAAAACCTTAATCAAGTGATAGCCCTCCGTTTCTAGAATCGGTCCTACCACATCCCCTACATTGGCATCGAAAACTGCCGCATCTATGTTTGCAGTAAGTTCGCCATGCTTGAAGAAGGCGCCACTGTCTGGCGTCTGATCATACGTATATACGAGTTCAATGAAATCTATGCCGCTCTCAGCTTTTCCGGCCACATCTTCGATTTCAGCCTTGATTTCGGCTGAATCCGTGGGCGACGGATCCTCCTTGAACTGGACATATTTCAGCTTACGCGTAGCTTCAAACCTGTACCGATCAAGGTTCTCATCATAGTAGGCCCTGAGATCAGCATCCGTTACGTCAACGTCCGCGTCTTTTACCAAGGACGTTGCATCAAATAAAGCATACAAAGCATCGAACTGTTGGTTCTGGTCTGTGAAACGACGGAGCAATTCACCCTCACTCACGCGTACGGAAGCCAGAATAAGACTCTGCAATTTCTCCTGTGCACGCCGTTGTCTGAGGTTCTCCTCGTAGTTGGCAAGCCATCTTGTTCCGTAGGCGGGATCCGACCCTTCAGGATCCTGGAGGAATTGATTCGGATTGTTCAAGAATTGATCATACAGATCTTTTCGGAATTGCCCAGCTGAATCCACAAAATTGCGTCGCAAGTCCGCAGGAGGATCATCACCCCGCACCCAGTCAACAAGCTCCTGGTCAGTTACAGAAATGCCAAGTCGCTCTATTTCATCCTTGAGCAGGATCTGTGTAACCACACTTTCCCAGACTTGCTCGCGAGCTTGCTTAAGCTGGTTTTCGTCTGGCTCGACTCCGGTTTGCGCCTTTTGATTGTCCGTGAAGGTTCTCAAAAGATCCGTGAACTCCTTATACGTAACTTTGTTCCCGTTGACCTCGCCTACTACGTCAGAAGCTCCTGCTCTAATGCCCATGTAATCCATCCCCCATTCAAACACGATCATCCCGACGAACGCAACGACCAGGATCAGGAGAAACCCCTTCATGTGGTCACGCAGTTTGGTCATGATAGGCATACGACAAAATCTCCAACTGGATCAATGAATGTGCTATGAAACTAATAAAATATAATCCATATAGCGAGCAAAAGCAACGTGATTTGTTGACTTTTGGACACGGACAGTTTATATTTCGAGGTTTGAAATATTAAGAAACTTTCCTGCCAAGAAATTTTTCCTGCGAATCCAATCTGAGGTTTTCAGTGAGAAAGAACCGTAACAAAATTATCCTTATCGCTATTACGGTAGGCCTAGCTCTCTATTTTCTCTATCCTACCTACAAGGATTATGAGCTGCACAAATCATTGAGCCAGCTCCAAGGCGAGGATAGCCTCCAGTTCGCAGAGCAGAACGAGGCCGAAATACGCGATAGCAGGTTAAGGCGCATCAAGCTGGGTCTCGATCTGAAGGGAGGAATGCGTGTTGTTCTCGAGGTGAATGTTCTCAAGCTTTTGGAAGATCTTGCTAAGAACAAAAATGAAGAGTTTAGCAAAATCATGAAGGAGGTGCGCGATGAGTCGGCGCGATCCGATGAATCAGCGGTCATTCTGTTGAGAAAAAACTTTGAGAGTAGTCAGATCAGGCTAAGTCAGTATTATCTCACGTTGCGAGCTAGTAATGATGAAGTAACATCTTTTCTAGAGGACGAATCACAAGAAGCCATTGACCGTGCGATCGAGATCGTGCGGAACCGCGTAGACCAGTACGGCGTTTCAGAACCCTCCATCCAGAAACTAGGAGGCACGCGCATCATCGTAGAGCTGCCCGGAGTCAGCAAGGAAGCTGAAGTGCGTCAGCTATTACAAGGCACTGCGCTTCTAGAGTTCAAGCTCCTCAAAGATGAGGAGTTGACCTACAAAGTTATGGAATCTGTTGACAACGCTCTGGCAGCTGCGGGGGGTATCGATACAACTGATACTGCAGCGACTTTCGCTAGCACAGACACAACCACAATTGCCACACCTGAAGGGGAGTTGACTCCCGAAGAATTTGCCCAGAAACATCCGTTCTTCGCAATCGCCCTTGTAAACCCGCAACAGTTCCCTGGTGAGGCAATTGTGGCAGAAGAGAATAAGGTCAAAGTCAGACGCGCCCTCGAGCGCAAAGACGTGAAGAAAGTGATCCCGAAGGATATGGAGTTTGTCTGGAGTGCCAAGCCGCGTTTTGTCGACGACGGAAAAAAATTCTTCACCTTGTATCTAGTCAAGAAATCCCCTGAACTTACCGGGGGAGTCATCGTTAATGCTCGGGCTACCATTGACCCAAACTACAACCAGCCGATTGTGACAATGGAAATGAACTCACAAGGCGCGCGCGAATGGGCACGCATCACTGGCGCAAACATCAACAAGCGAATTGCAATTATCCTTGACAATGCTGTTTTCTCAGCACCTGTTGTGCGTAACAAGATTATCGGTGGCAACTCTCAGATCGAAGGTATGGATGACCTTGCTGAGGCTCGCCTGCTTGAGATTGTCTTGAAAGCCGGTGCGCTCCCTGCACCTGTGCAAATCGTTGAACAAAGGTCGGTCGGACCCTCACTTGGGGAAGATTCAATCCGAAGCGGTTTGTTCTCTGCCGGTCTTGCAGCGCTCTTGACAGTCGTTTTCATGATTGCATACTACCGTACGAGCGGCGCCGTCGCGAGCACCGCACTGATATTCTGCGTGCTCTTTATTCTCGCGGTACTAGCAGCGTTTCATGGCACGCTTACTCTACCAGGCATTGCCGGAATTATCTTAACATTGGCCATAGCTGTCGATGCCAACGTTCTTATATTTGAACGTATCCGGGAGGAAATGGCAACAGGAAAAACTCTTCGGGCCGCCATTGACGCTGGTTATTCAAAAGCGTTCACTGCCATCTTTGACTCAAACCTGACGACGTTCATTACAGGCATCATTTTGTATCAATTCGGCAGCGGACCGGTGCAGGGCTTTGCTCTTACATTGATGATTGGTATCGCGGCAAGCATGTTTAGCGCCATTTTCATTACGCGCACAATCTTTGAAGTTTTGGCAGAGAAGTATCCCGCAATAAGCTTTGGCTAGATCTATCGATCACCGCTTCATTGCTGGTTGTGGTCAGGTGATTATTTTCAGGAGAAAGAATGCATGCGAATTCTAGGTAAGACGAACATAAATTTTATGGGAACCCGAAAGACTTGGTATGTCGTTTCGGCGGGCGTCATACTTCTCGGCATCGTTTCGCTGTTTGTCAAGGGTATTGATCTGGGCATTGACTTTCTTGGAGGGACGGAGCTGGTTGTCTCCTTCACTAATGCTGTGGAAATCTCGGATGCTCGTGTTGCAATGGCCAGAATAGGATTTGAAAACGCCGAAATCAAGACGTTCGGCAATGAGGAGGATATTCTTATCCGTACCATTGAGCAGGGTGAAGGAAACATTATGGCCGAGAGAATACGGACTGGACTGAAGGACTACTTTCCTAACAATCCGTTCACTGTTTTGAAAGAGGACAAGATCGGGCCAAAGATTGGAGCTGAGTTGCGTCGAGACGCAGCATACGCAGTCGTCGCCTCATTAATAGCTATCTGTCTTTATGTTGCATTCAGGTTCAAGTTTATTTACGGAGTCGGTGCTCTCGTGGCGCTCTTTCATGATATTCTCATAACACTGGGTCTGGTCTCAATTTTCAATGGGCTAACACCACAACTCAATTTAGAACTCTCGCAAAACATGGTTGCAGCTTTCCTTGCTCTCGTTGGTTTATCAGTGAACGACACCGTTGTCATCTTCGACCGCATCCGCGAAAACCAAAAGATCTTTCGAAGTATGGGATTAGTTGAGCTCGTCAATAAAAGTCTGAACGAAATGCTCAGCCGAACCATCATCACATCAGGAACGATCTTTGTTGTCCTTGCAGTATTGTTCATGTTTGGAGGCGAAGTAAATAGAGGTTTTGCATTTACACTTGTTGTTGGTATCATCACCGGAACCTACTCTTCCATTTATGTCGCCAGCGCATCCCTCGTCGAATGGTCCGAGAGGGGAAAAAGAAGCACGAAGCGAATCGGCTGACAGGAGAATTCACCATGAAATTCAAGACTGTGCAACACGGCCCAGTTTCCGTGATTGAACTTGAAGGTAACTTGATGGGAGGGCCCGATGCTACAACGCTGAACAGCAAACTACATGAGCTGATTGAGGCGGGAAAGAAGAACGTAGTGGTTGATCTTGGTGGCGTTCAGTTCATGAATAGCTCGGGATTGGGCCAGCTCATCGCAGGTGTCCGTGCTATGAAGAGTGCTGGTGGCGATTTGAAGATCGCTAATACATCGGCAAAAATATCAGCACTGATCAAAATAACGAAACTCACTTCGATTTTCGAGACCTACGATTCAGTGCAGAAGGCACTTGAGAGCTTCAAAGAATGATTGCTTCTGGGCATTAACTCTCCGGCTGCTATTCACGGAACGAGGTTGGTTTTTTTCTGTCCGACCAAGAATGTGCGTTCATTCACACTCCTCACCGGCGTTGCTTCTCCTCTCCACTCACACACAACAGCACGTTGATGAGACGGAAAAAACTCTGCATGTATGTCAGTACAGATCATTGTAGGCACCCAATGGGGCGATGAGGGAAAAGGAAAGGTCGTGGACATGCTTTCAGAGCATGCCGACATCGTTGCTCGGTACCAAGGAGGCGCAAACGCCGGTCATACTGTCTGCATTAGGGGAAAAGGAGTATGTCCTCCATCTAATTCCTTCTGGAATATTCCTTCGGCATATCACGTGCGTAATCGGCAATGGTGTTGTTATCGATCCCACCGCATTGCTGAGCGAGATCATCAGCTAGAGTCAGTGGGTGTCAACATAAGCGGCAGACTGCTTGTCAGCCACAATGCACATCTAATCAACCCGTACCACAAACTGCTCGACAACATTCGACAGCAGACCTCCAACAGGATCGGTACCACAGGCCGCGGTATTGGGCCAGCATATATCGACAAGTTTATGCAGACCGGTATTAAAATCGTTGATCTGCTCGATCGCGATGTCCTTGCCAAGAAATTGGAAGCAAACATTGAAGAAAAGAACAATATTCTCACCAAGGTGTACGGTGAAGCGACTAAAGACGTTCCCGACAGATGTAAGAACGCTAGAACATGTTACCGCCGATATACGAGACGTTTGAGGGATGGGAAAGTCAGCTCTCTGACATTACCACCTACAGTCATCTCCCACCGAAGGCACAAAGGTACGTTGAAGGGCTTGCTCATCTCACGGGCACGCCGATATGGATTGTCTCGCTGGGCCCGCGCCGCGATCAGACAATCGTAGTATCCTGATCGATCATCAAACGAGTGGCTGACATGAGAAGCTCAACGAGAAACAATTTTAGAATACTCCTGCTCATAGCTGCGGCTGCACTCGTTATTGGTCTGCTTGTTTTCTCACAACGTGTCACCGAGCAGCTGCTCGACAAGCAACGTGAAGTGGTCGATCTTTATGCAAAGTCTTATGAGTACATTGCAAGTGACCAGTCTGGCTCCGGTGATTTTACCTTCGTATTTGATGAAGTCATCAGAACGATCGACTTCCCTATCATCCTCACAGATCCGAATAACAACCCTATCTATTGGGATAACATCAAAGTTGATACGCTTAAGCTAACAGCGGACGAAGAGGCCGCTTTTTTCAAATCAACCCTTGCGGAAATGGACGAGCAAAATAGGCCAATCCGCATAGCGTTGAACGACACCATTGTACTGAATTACGTTCACTTCGGGGAATCCGAGCTAATCCGACTGCTTCGCTGGCTTCCCTTCATCGAAATCGGCCTCGCAGCTATTTTTGTTTTTATAGCTTATATCGGGTTCAGCTACATTAAACGAAGCGAGCAAAGCAACATCTGGGTCGGTATGGCAAAAGAAACAGCACACCAGCTTGGAACGCCTCTCTCCAGCATCATGGGATGGATGGAACTTGTGAAGGCGAATGCAGCGAGTAACCCCAAGCTGGTCGAGAACATTCAAGAGATGGCAAATGATATTGAGCGACTCAACAAAGTGACTGCGCGTTTCTCAAAAATCGGTTCCACTCCCGACCTCAAAGAGGAGAACCTGAGCGAAGTAATCAGTGGAGTCATTAGCTACATTTCCAAACGGTTGCCCAAATCTGGCAAGACTGTAGATATTCGGATCGAAACACTCGGAGAGTTTCGGGCTCTTATTAATCGTGAACTGTTCGAGTGGGTGGTCGAAAACCTGATGAAGAACGCACTGGACGCAATGGAAGGAACCAATGGTAGAATATCCTTTGCGCTTTCGCAAATGGAACATCGCACCACCATAGACATTACGGATACAGGTAAAGGGATTGACCCGAAACTCCACAAAGAAATTTTCCGTCCTGGCTACAGCACAAAAAAGCGAGGGTCGGGATTGGGACTAAGTCTCTCGAAACGTATCATTGAAGACTACCACAAGGGAAAACTTTTCGTTAAGCAGAGCGGAATCGGTAATGGAACAACGTTCAGAATCAAGTTGACAAAATAAAGAGTTCATGATTCCGCTTATAGGGCTTTTGTCGAAGTTCCTGACAACCCTGCATCACAATGGCCTGAGATGTACCTCAAATATCCTGCTGAAAGCATCAAGACAAAAACCCTTCCACGCTCACTTATCAAGGTAGAGCATTGCCCCACTATTTCAGTTCTTGGTGGTTCAGGAGTCGCTTTGCTTTCCTAAACACTTTGTCAAACATCGGTTCGGTGAGTTTACCTGTGAAAGTATTCTGCTGGCTTGGGTGAAACGACGCAATGAATGCAAGATCGCCAAATTCATAACTTGCGCAATGCGCGAACTTCGGTTTCACTTTGTATTTTATCCTTTGTAACTCACTGTATGCACTCAAAGCAGCTTCAAAGCCTATCCTTCCGAGGCCAACAATCACACGAACATTCTCCAACAGTGAAATTTCCCTCAGGAGATATTGCCTACAATTTGACAGTTCTTTTGGAGTAGGGCTGTTCTTTGGAGGCGCGCAGCGAAGTGCTGCTGTGACGTAACAGTCGCTTAACTGGAGACCATCCTTGAGATGCAAAGATTCACGCTGATTTGCAAACCCGGCCTTGTACAATGCACGATAAAGCCAAATGCCGCTGCTGTCGCCAGTGAACATGCGTCCTGTTCGGTTGCCACCATGTGCGGCCGGAGCAAGTCCAACAAGCAACAGGCGCGCATGCGGATCGCCAAAACTCGGAAGTGGCTTTCCCCAATACTGCTGATCAGCAAAGCGTTTCACTCTCTCTCGTGCAATTCCCTCACGCCATCGCACGAGGCGCGGACAAAGCTGACATGACACAACTGTTCTTTGGAGCTTCGCGAGACCTACGGAGAGATCCGAGGAGAGCCTAGAGGAAGGCAAGGAGTTCATGTTCCAGATGGTCCGCAACCCGCGGCTCTGAGTATCAGCGTCAGCCGCAGTGATATCCTGAGGTGATTCTCTTCTTTAATACTTCCACTTTATCGTACAGCCAATCGAATGTGTCTCCGGCTCAGCGACACGCTGGCCCGCGAGGATCGCATCAACAGCTTCACACAAATATCTCCTCTTTACGGCTGTTGGGTCCTGATAGTTATCATCCATCTTACCATGATATACCAAACGCCGTTCAGCCCCTTCACGGCCATCGCACACGAAGAACTCAGGTGTGTGCGTCGCACCAAATGCCTCAGCGACTGTTTGATTCTCATCTCTGAGATACGGGAAGTTGAACCTCTTTTCGCTCGCCCGCCTCACCATCTCATCGAAATTGTCGTCCGGGTAATTCTTGGTTTCGTTTGAGTTAATTGCAACGAGCTGAACACCCTTGAGGGCATAGTCTTCTTGAAATGCAATTATACGGCCTTCGTATGCCTTGACGTAAGGACAATGGTTGCATGAGAAAACCACAACAAGGATCTTGCGGTTGCTGAAATCCTCTAATGAGTAGTTCTTCCCATCAACCCCGGGGAGATTCTTGAATGTTGGTACTACAGCACCAATTGATAGAGTTTTCGCTGCCATTTTAATGTCCTGATTTTT
>JAPUKJ010000004.1 GCA_027295705.1 Ignavibacteria bacterium
CTAACTTCCGCAGCACCTGTTGCTTGAATGTACCTTTCAACTCCTGTCGCAAACAACCCGTGGAAAATCAAGGCGTCCCAAAAATCTTCACAGAAGCTTGAGCAAGCTGGACAAGTGGTGTGAAATACAATCCGAGAAGAATTGTGGGAATGAGAAGAACAAGTACAATCGCAGTTTGCAACTTGCCGAAGACAAGCGGTGGGCCGGGCTGATCGGCAGGTCGAAGGTACATGTTCCTGAATACGCGCACGTAATAGTAAAGGGAAATCACACTATTGAGTGCACCAACAACTGCAAGCCACACCCACCCACTGTTGAGCAATGCTGCGAAGAGATACAACTTTCCGATAAAGCCGGCGGTCGGAGGTAAACCAGTGAGCGAGATAAAGAAAACCGCCAATGCAACTGTAATAAAAGGAGCTCTGGCTCCCAGACCCTTGTAGTCCTCTATATCCTCGCTGCCTGTTTTGTTTGCTACAAGCATCACTACGTAAAACGCACCCAAATTCATGAAGAGGTAGACGACAAAGTATATCAGGATTGCGGCGAGCCCCTGATTGTTCAACACCACAACTCCCATTAACATGTATCCTGCATGAGCAATGCTTGAGTAGGCAAGTAGACGCTTCAGGTTGTTCTGCCAGATGGCAACCAAGTTTCCAAGTGTCATGGTCAGAACAGACATGGCAGCGATGATGTGATACCATTCGAACCCTTCGAACGTAGCCCACGCCCCTTCCGGCAATGTCACAACGCTGGAATCGATGAACGTAACCTTAAAGAACCGGATCATCAGTGCGAAGCCACCCGCTTTCGATGCGACGGAAAGGAAAGCCGTAATCGTGATAGGCGCGCCCTCATAGACATCAGGCGTCCAAAAGTGAAAAGGAACTGCAGAAATCTTGTAACCGAACCCGGCAAGTGTCAAGACACCCGCAATGAGAAGCGCAACCCCACTGATGTCCCCTTCCGCAAGCACCTGATTTATTGTGTAAATATCCAGCGAGCCGGTGAGCCCATAAATGATCGAAATCCCATACAACATCAATCCGGATGACAGAGCACCATAAATCACATACTTGAGAGAAGCTTCACTGGAATCGGGAGCTTCTTTTGTGTAACCGGAGAGGATGTACGATGAAATCGAAGAGAGTTCAATCGCTAGATACATCATGAGCAAGTTGCTCGCTCCTGCCATTAGCATCATACCAAGTGTGAGCGCAGCGAGCAGAGCATAGTACTCGCCGAGTTTCCGATTCGGCGAATTCAGTTCCGCCGATCCAAGGGAAAACACGACGATCAGAATGGCTGATATAATAATGACGAGCTTAAAGAAATGTGCAAACGGATCCACTGCAATCATGTTGCTGAAAATTGAAGCATGCAAGTCTGATTGGCCAAGGACGAGGACGGCAGTGACGACAAAGCCAATCATCACAATGCCTGACACTACAACCGAAGTCCGCCTAAAGATCAGATCGGCAAGGATTGCAACGAGGAACGTAGCAGTCAACGCCAGCTCTGGATAAAAGAGTTGAAGGTCTTGGAGAATTTGTTCTGCCATAATTCAGTTATTTCAAAAGAATCGTGTTCATGCTAACCACAGGAGATTTGGTTCGCAATATGTCCGTGGCCATTGTTGCCAGGATTGTATAAGTCCAGCCGCGACAGGATTATTGGTGACATACGAGATCGTGCGTTCGAGCTCATCTGTATCTCGAATGACATGGTCATAACTCTCGTGTTGCCAGAAGGGACCTGTGCGACCGAGAAGTCGGTTTGCCTGCAAGGCTGTGAACTTCTTTAGAGACTCAATGATCGGGGTGAGTGTGTAGGTCGAGACTCCGTCTCGACCCTCTGCGCACCACCGATTGGGCTTGGTGGTCGACTCAGCGAGTCGACTTACAAGAGATTTGGTTTGCAAAGGTTCTCCAGAATCCGTGTAAACCCTGTAGGTCGACCTACACCGCCTCGCTCGCCAACACTGGCATGATCGAAAACCATATGTACATGGTTTGGCATGATGCAGTAGGCCATGAGCTCATAGTCCCTTTTGTCACGGTAATCTTTAGTTGCGCCATGTTTAATAACCGGAAAAAATTACTTTTTGGTCAATCCCGCAATCGCTATTGAAGTCCCATCAAAGTTGCGCTGCCTGCATGCTGCAATAATTCAGCGAGAAAGTTCATCGATGAATTCATCAAGTCTAGAACTGGAGATGGGTAGATACCCAGAAAAATTACGATGGCAGCCAGCGGGGCCAGCATAGCCATCTCCCGTCCGTTTATGTCTGTAAGGCCCTTCCACTTTTCGGGAAGAGAACCCAGGAAGACTCGCTGCAGCACCCACAGCATGTATCCCGCTGTCAACACGATCGTGATGACTGAAATAATTGTGAGTGTACGAAACGTCTGGAACGCTCCAAGCAATGAGAATGCCTCGCTTATGAATCCACTAAGTCCTGGTAATCCAAGGGCTGCAAAAAATGCCACGGTCATTACCGCTGCATATTTCGGCATCTGGTTCATCAGCCCGCCAAACTCATTGAGACCCCGCGTATGGGTGCGATCATAGATCACACCCACGATAAGAAAGAGCATTGCGGTAATTATCCCGTGATTGAACATCTGAAACACAGCGCCAGTCATGCCCGGCGTGTTCATGGAAGCCATGCCGAGCACAACAACACCCATGTGGCTGACACTTGAATATGCAATGAGCTTTTTGAAGTCTGTTTGTGCCATTGCGACGAGTGCTCCATAGACCATGCTGATCACACCGAGAAGGGCCAAGTGCCACGAGTAATGGATCATTGCGTCCGGGAACATCGGGAAGCTGATGCGAAGCATGCCGTAGGCGCCCATTTTCAAAAGAACCCCCGCCAGAATAACGCTGATCGCTGTTGGGGCTTCAACGTGCGCATCAGGGAGCCATGTGTGGAACGGCACGAGTGGCACTTTGATGGCAAACCCGACAAAAAGAGCAATGTATGCTATGTATCTCCACGAGGTGTTTGTTCCGGCAAGCAGAGAATCAGGAACGTAATTCCCCGGATCCATCATCGCCATCATGTTGAACGTATAAATCTTTTCGAGCCCTTGCATGCCCATCTTCGTCGCATCCGCAACAGAATGAATCACTCCCGCCGGATCGATATAGACAGTGACACTGAAATACAGAGCGATCATTGCAAGCAGCATCAACACGGAGCCAAAAAGTGTATAGAGGAAAAACTTTATCGCCGCGTATTCACGTCGCGGTCCACCCCAGACACCGATCAGAAAGTACATTGGCAACAGCACTACTTCCCAGAACATATAGAACAGGAAAAAATCGAGCGCGACAAACACCCCCATCATACCGGTATCAAGCAACAAGAACAGAGCAAAGTAGCCTTTCACAGCCTTATCGATAGTCCAGGATGAGATGACTGCAACAAAACTGATAAGCGCCGTAAGCAGCACCATTACAACACTCAGGCCGTCGATACCAAGGAGATATTCAATATGGATACGGCCAAACCATGCAACACTTTTGACATCAATCCAAGGCACCTTCTCGACGAATTGCATTCCTGCTTCTGTGTTGATACCAGCCATCCCGTGATCAAACTTCGTGAAAATAATAATCGCAAGAACGACCTGAAGGCCCGTGAAGAACAGTGCCATCCAACGGATTGCATCACGTCGTTCCTTAGGCAATAGCAGCACCAGAACCATCCCTAACACAGGCAGAAACGTTATCCAGGTCAGCACGCCGATACCGAGTATTGTCACTCCCATTAAGTTACTTTCCTTTCAGAGTTCAACAGTTCAAAGTTCGTAGCATCTCGAAAGAGACGAAGTGTACATCAAACGAGACGAAACACAAAATAGAACACCATGACACTCATAACGACGAATACGATATACGTTTGCACCTTACCGGTCTGGGATTTCCTCAATATCAATCCTCCAAATCCAGACAGATATGCTGTCAGATTCACAAGTCCATCAATTACTATCGAATCAAACTTGCCACTGACAGAGGATGTTACTTTCGTTATCGAGCCAGAGCCATTCACAATGCCGTCGATAATCGTGTCATCGAACCACCGCATCAACCTGGTCCAGGCCAGCGTACCCCCTACAACAATACCGTTATACACATCATCGAAGTACCATTTGTTGATGAGAAAGTTGTGGATTGGACTCAAGCTCCCAGCGATCCTGTCCGCGTTGATTCTCTTCCAGTAGTAAGTAGCAAAAGCTATGAAGATCCCGACCCCGGCAAGCAGCAGGGAAAGTACCATTGCCGTCCCGTGTGAATCATGCAATACCTCCTCAAATGTCTCGGTCGGTGCAGCAGCCACGGAAGCAGGGACAACCGAATCAGGGCGCTCCACCGCACGAGCGATCCACCCGCTCGTTGCGCCAAACGGATTGAAACTGTAGAAGATGAAGAAGCAGAGCACAGCAAGCACTATCAGTGGTACGGTCATGATCTTGGGTGATTCGTGGATATGCTCCAATCGTTGTGCATCCTTGTGGTCACCCATGAACGTCAGGATCACGAGTCGGAACATGTAGAACGCAGTTAATCCGGCAACGAGGAACCCAATGATTGGAATCACGGTATGGCCGGTGAGTCCCCCGAAGGCAAGCGTTCCAGCAAGAATCTCATCCTTGCTGAGGAATCCCGACGTTAGCGGCACGCCCGAGATAGCCAGCGCATAAATAGTAAATGTCCAGAAAGTCACCGGCATTTTCGTTCTCAGTCCACCCATGTTGCGGATATCCTGGGCATCGGTGTGATGATCCTGTTGGTGGTGCAGTGCGTTGTGCATGGCGTAAATCACGGATCCAGAGCCCAGAAAAAGGCCGGCCTTGAACATTGCGTGTGTAACGAGATGGAAGAATCCGGCAGTATATGCCCCCACACCGAAAGCCATTATCATATATCCCAGTTGACTAACTGTGGAGTAGGCAAGCACCCTCTTGATGTCGTTTTGAGCAATGGCAATCGTCGCCGCAATGAAGGCAGTTATGGCACCGATGTAGGCAATTATTGTCAGCGCATCCGCCGTCATGATCGGGAATGTGCGGGCAACCAAGTAAATCCCTGCAGCAACCATCGTCGCTGCATGGATCAAAGCGCTGACAGGCGTTGGGCCTTCCATGGCATCCGGAAGCCACACATGAAGGGGAAATTGCGCAGACTTCCCAACAGCTCCACAAAAGATCAAAACTCCTGCTGCTGTAAGCCATGCTTCACTTCCAAATGGGAGACGACCGCCTTGAATTCCATCAAAGATCTCTTCCAAGCCAAACGTATGGAATGTTGCGAACAGTATCATGATGCCTATGAAAAACCCGATATCACCAATGCGGTTGACGATAAACGCCTTAATGGCTGCATCGGAGGCGCTTTTCTTTTCATACCAGTGTCCGATGAGCAAATACGAGCTTATGCCGACTAACTCCCATCCGACATACAGTAGCAGCAGGTTGTTGGCAAGAACGATCAGCAGCATGGAGAACGAAAAGAAACCGAGGAACGCAAAGTACCTAGAGTATCGGACGTCTCCATGCATATAGCCAATGGAGAACCAGTGCACAATAGCACTGATAAGTGTAACAACCACCATCATGATTGCTGCAAGATTATCCACGGAAATGCCGAGGACTATCTTCAAGGGACCAATACCAGGGACATTATGGAAGTCAACCCATGTGAAATTCAGCATTAAAGTAGCATCGTGATAAAGTGTCAATTTCTGGAACAGAACGATGAGTGCTAGCACGAGAGCTGATGAAATCATCATGGTTTCCAGCCAGTCCCCCTGACGAGGCAATTTCTTGCCAAAGAAAATCAATAAGGCAAAGCCAAAGAGCGGCAAGAGTAGGATAACAATCGAAAGGTTAATCAGCAGTTCTTGGGACATTTGAAATCAAACCAAATGAAAAACGAATGAACAAAAATGTACATTATTCCTTCAAGTTGCTGACGTCGTCAATGTTGACAGTTTGGAAGCGGTGATAAATGTTGAGCACAATTGCAAGCGCAATGGCAGCCTCGGAAGCCGCCAGGATAATGACAAAAATAGCCGCAGCCTGTCCATCAAGGTTCACCCCCCCATATCGGGAAAACGCAATGAAATTGATGTTGGCAGCATTCAACACCAGCTCAATCCCCATCAATACAAGGATGGCGTTTCTCCTCGTGACGATCCCATAGATCCCAAGCGAGAACAGGATCGCACTCACAATGAGGAAATGAGCGAGTTTGACACTAAGTAGCCAGGGAACAAATTCCGACAAAAAGGATTCCATATTATTTTGCCAGAATTAGTCTCATGTACTGCGGCGAGCGATAAACGTGGCACCAATCAAGGCAACAAGTAACACAACTGAAGCTATTTCAAAGGGCAACAAATAGGTTGTCATCAACATTTTCCCCAGAGCAGGGGTTGTCGTGACCACAGAAGTTTCTGGTGCACTAACATCTTTCCAGGTCGAGTAAAACAAGCCGCTCAGGGAGCCGGCTACAATAGCCACAAGCACGAGTGCAGGGACAGTTTGTATGGTCCCCGTCTTAATGTCCACGTTGATGACATTGCTGGTAAGCATTACCCCAAAGAGTAACAGCACAAGAATTCCACCAACGTAAATCAGGATCTGAGTGACAGCAAGAAAATCAGCATTCAGCAAAACGTACAGCCCCGCGACTCCGAAAAACGTGAAGAGAAGCGAGAAGGCGGCATAGATGATGTTCCTGGAGAAAACGACGATGAATGCGGAAACAACAGTTATGAAGGCAAAAACGTAGAAGACAACATCGAACAATTCCATCTACTGTTACGATTTCTTGTCAGGGTTGGGGGTAGGATTGGCTGGGGCCGCGACTTCTTGTTTAGGTGCAGGAGGCGTTTGTGCTGCCTTCTTAGCAGCAGCTTCTTTTTGGGAGGCGGCCAGCTTTGCCTTCGCTTCGTCAATCTCCGTCGGGGTCATGACGGAAAAGTTGTATATCAGATTTGTGCGCTCGTATTCAGAAAACTCAAACACATCGGTCATCTTTATGCACTCGGTTGGACATGGGTACACACAAAGGGCACAGTAGCAACATTTGGCGATGTCGATATCGAATTTGGGAACATACAAGCGTTTCTTTGTCCCCACTGAGGTCAAGCCGAGATCAATATCAGGAGTTGACTTGATTGTCTCAATGGTGATACAATCCACAGGACACGCAATCGAACACTGGTCGCAGCCGATACAATCGTCCATGTTGACGTAGAGACGGTTGCGCGCTCGCTCAGGAAGTTTCAGTTTCACGGTGGGATACTGAATTGTGACCGCTGGCCTGAAGAGATGACGCCACGTAACACTCATCCCCACGAGGACTGTGATGATTCCTTCCCAAATATTCTTGAAGTATCTACCCATTATTTCAGATCCATCCGTTTAGTGTGAATCAGTCTGTGTCCGACTAAATCAACGGCTGCCTGAGATTGCCCAAGAACAATATATCCAATGAGTGGCTCATAGACGCCGTCCGTAGGCCACTTCATTTAGACAGGACGAAAGCCTTCTATTTGAATTTTGACAGGACCACAAACCTCACCTTTGACGATATCTTGGATCGCTGTTTCTAGATCTACTTCTTGACTCGATTCTAAGTTGCCCAGTCGATCTTTCCAGGAATTTGGCAAAACCATATACGACTCACCAGTATCAACCAGCGCATCACAACGAATGTTTTTTGACGGATCAGACACGTTGTTTATTGTTACCGACGAGACTATTCTACCCATGAACCTGGCACTCACTTACCTTCCCATCATCACCCAAAAACCAACTCCGATGATATTAACAAACGAAAATGGAATCAGCACCTTCCATCCGACATACATCAGCTGGTCAACGCGCAGCCTCGGCAGTGTCCACCGTAGCCATATCTGTACAAATACGAACATCATTCCTTTGGAGATGAACCAGAACACCCCCCAGATTGGACCCGACATAAACTCTCCAAACGGACTGTTCCAGCCACCAAAGAATATTGTTGCACCAATTATGGAAACTACAAACATATTCGCATATTCCGCGAGGAAAAGTAGAGCGAACTTCATTCCACTGTACTCTGTATGATATCCGGCCACAAGCTCTGATTCCGCTTCGGGGATGTCGAAAGGAGTTCTATTCACCTCCGCCAGAGATGCAACAAAATAGAGCATTGTAGCGATAAACAGGAATGGAAACTTTTGAAACACAAACCAATTCCAGATCGGTCCAGATTGTGCTCGATTGATCTCCTGAAGGTCAAAAGATCCCACAATCATCACAACAGCCAACAGAGCAAGCGCAATGGGGATCTCATAGCTCACCACCTGCGCTGCAGATCGCATCGCACCGAAAAGCGACCACTTGTTGTTCGACGCCCATCCCGCCATGAGGAGGCCAATAACGACAAGTGAGGAAATTGCTATCAGATAGAACAACCCTATGTTGATCTCGCTGCCAACGTATGCCGCACTAAAAGGAATGACTGCATATGCTGCATACGAACCAACAAAGACAACAAACGGCGCAAGAACGAAGAGTTTCTTGTCGGCCGCGGCTGGAACAATGTCTTCTTTCTGCATAAGCTTCAAGATATCGGCAATTGTTTGAGCCCACCCATGCCAACCACCCGTGCGCATAGGCCCCAGACGATCCTGCATATGCGCTGAGATCTTCCGTTCCCACCAGACTGCAAAAAGGGCAAAAGGAACAATCCAGAGCAAAGGCACAAACGCCATCAAGGCGTAAACGAGTATCTCATTCTGAAGTATGCTAATCAAGAACTCTTTCATGCGACCTTCATCAAAGTATTACCGATCCACTTCACCGAGCACAATATCAATGCTACCGAGAATGGCAATCACATCCGCAATCATGGCACCTCGGGAGATCGCCGGAAGTATGGACAGATTCACAAAGGTAGGGGGTCGGACCTTTACGCGATACGGACTTGTAGTTCCGTCAGCAATAATGTAATAACCCAGCTCACCTTTCGGAGTTTCGGTACGCACATACACTTCACTTGCTTCGGGACGGATCCGCTTTGGGACTGCAGATTGTACATCACCTGCAGGAATCTTGTCAACGGCTTGTTCAATGATGTTGAGAGATTGCTCCATTTCATGCACACGCACCATGTAGCGATCCCAGCAGTCGCCGACAGTCCCCATTATCCCGGTACCTGTCGGAATCTCGAAATCAAAGCTGTCGTAGATCGAGTACGTATCATTCTTGCGAAGGTCCCACTTTACCCCCGATCCGCGCAACACCGGACCGCTTGCACCATAATTGATGGCAACATCCGCAGGCAGTACACCAACATTGGCGGTTCGTTCAATAAAAATCTTGTTATAGGAAAGTAGATCGTTCAACTCCTTGATGTTGGGACGGTAGTACCTGCAGAAGTCCTTCACTTTTTCAACAAAGTTTAAGGGGACATCGTGTGAGAGTCCACCAATCCAGATGTAGTTATACAGCAGGCGCGCACCGCACGTCTGCTCAAATATGTCAAGTATCCTTTCACGATCTCGGAAGCAGTACAGGAAGGGCGTAAACGCTCCTATATCCATGCCGTATGTTCCGATTGCAAGCATGTGGCTCGCGATGCGTTGCAGCTCCGCCATGATGACACGAATGTACTCCACGCGTTCCGGGACTTTAATATTCAGCAGCTTTTCACATGCAACAGCATAGCCAAGGTCATTATTCATCGACGCAATGTAGTCCATGCGATCACAGTACGGAATGACCTGCTGATAATTCACCATGTGCTCGGCGTGCTTCTCAAAGCACCTGTGAAGGTAGCCAATATGAGGTATAACCTCGACAACAACTTCACCGTCTACAATGAGCTCAAGGCGCAACACACCATGCGTGGACGGGTGCTGCGGACCCATGTTCACCACCATCTCCTCACTCTTGAGCGGACGGCCAAAGCCTGGGATCGTTAAAGGTCGACCACTCTCGACGAGACCGTGGGTCGACTCTTCGTGCTGTGTAAGGGCCTCTTCCATCAGTACGGCACCTTCATCCCATTGTAGTATTCTTGGACCTGATAATCCTTGCGCAACGGATGTCCCTCCCAATCGTCCGGGAGAAGTATCCTGCGAAGGTCTGGATGACCATCAAAGATGATTCCAAACAAATCGTACGCTTCGCGCTCATGCCAATTTGCCGTCTTCCAGACCGACTCTACAGACTGACAATGTGGATGTTCGACTGTTACATCAACTTTAAGGGTAATCTTATGATTCCATTTCATCGAGTAAAGATGATACACGACACCAAGCCTACCCTCCTGATAATCCACCCCGCTTAAGCACATCAGATAACTAAAAGCAGTTTGGACATTGTCGCGCAGAAAAAGCGCAACGTCTTTGATCTTTTCCGGGGCAACCTTGATATACGGGTCGAGGACACCATCGAATTTTGTCTCGACAATGGCATCACCGAATTGTGCTTTGAGGGAGTCGCTAATTTCCTGAGCTATCATGCGCTAGGCTGACTTCTTGGCGAGGCTTTCTGAGCGGACCTTCTCCTGTAGTTTCATCAACCCTTCCATGAGCGCTTCCGGTCGGGGGGGACAACCGGGAACATACACATCAACGGGAATAACTCTGTCTACTCCTTTCAACACATGGTATCCGTGTTCCCAGTATGGCCCCCCGCAATTCGAGCAGCTTCCCATCGAGATAACGTAACGCGGTTCCGACATCTGATCATACAGAGTCTTGATGCGGGAGGCCATTTTCAACGTAACTGTTCCAGCTACAATCATGACATCACTCTGCCGGGGTGTTCCACGGAAGAAGACGCCAAAGCGGTCAAAATCATAGTGCGATGCGCCTGTTGCCATCATCTCAATTGCGCAGCAAGCAAGCCCAAATTGCATTCCCCATAACGAAGAGAGACGAGCCCAATTCAACAAATTATCCATCGACGTTATGATGACATTGCTATTTTCAAATTTTTGATCCAATAGTCCCATAGGCCTCTCCCTTTACACTGCTACTTCTTCTTCTGTCAAGTCTACTTCCTTCACACCAACCCCCATCTCATATCTCGGAATCTTCGGCGACGGTTTGTCCCAGTCCAAATCACCTTTTCGCCAGACGTACGCGTAGCCGACAAGCAGAATCGTGAGGAACACCATCATTTCTATGAACGCAAACCAACCCAGTTCCTCGAACACCGTTGCCCACGGGAACAGGAAAACGACTTCGACATCAAAGATCAGGAAGATAAGGGCAACAACATAGAAACGAATATTAAATCGGATGCGTGTGTCACCTATCGGGGTCTCCCCGCATTCGTAAGTTGAGAGTTTGCTTGGATATGGGCGACTTGGGCGAAGTAGCCGCGACGTAACCATACCTCCGGCAACAAATATCACACCCACGATAAGAAAGAGCAGTATTCGACCAAACTCGGTGAGCATTGAGGAGATTCTCCAGAGAACAGGGAAAACTACAGCTTAATGTGCACAAAACCTCAAAAAAATATAAGAAGATTGCTCAGGAATGTCAAGGTAACATAGCGCTAGTCAGCCTTTGACCTCAGTTGCCTTTTGTCTTATGTTAAGAGCTCTTGCCGCGACTTGACAATTTGTCTCCAGCCTTGTATACTATGATTCAGAAGAAGCAGTCGATTAGATCTAACCGCATTGATAATCTAGACACCAATAATGGTACCGAGTGTTCCACAATCAACCGAAAACCTCACGTCACCAGAGCTCATAGTCCGTGCCCATTGCCGAAATCTCCGCGAGCCATGCCGATTGCACTCCAGCTTCTCCACAACCTGTAATCCTCTTCAACCTATTCCTACGAACAGGTACGCGCACTCTTGTTGCTGTTGCTGCTGCTGTTGAAGCAGCCTCCTTCTGTCTTGTAGAACATTTCCCATTGTTTTTTTGTTGTATCAAATTGAAGCGGATTCAGTTCTTTGAGATCCATTATGATAGACGTTGATTCACATTTAGACATTCATAGCGCGGCGATTCTCGCTCGGGTTGGTAATACACCCCTGCTCAAGATAGAGAATGTTACCAAGCCCCTCATCAGTCCAAAGGTGCAAATGTATGCAAAAGCGGAATGGTACAATCCGAGTGGATCGGTCAAGGATCGTCCGGCGGTAAACATGATCTCAGAAGGGGCAAGAAGCGGAGAGCTTACGAAGGACAAAATCATTATCGATGCCACGAGCGGCAACACCGGGATAGCCTATGCGATGATTGGTTCTGTACTTGGGTATCGGATCGAATTAGCAGTCCCTGCAAATGTAGGCCCTGAACGAAAGCACATCTTGCGCGCATATGGCGCCGAAGTCAGCTACACAGACCCCTTGGAAGGAACTGACGGGGCGCAACAGTATGTGAAAATGATCGTCTCAAAGAACCCGGCAAAGTATTTCTATCCGGACCAGTACAACAATCCAGCAAACTGGCAGGCGCATTATAAGACAACAGCACTGGAGATTTACGAGCAGACAGGTCGTAGGATTACACACTTCGTGGCGGGACTTGGCACGACGGGCACCTTTGTCGGTACGTCTCGTCGCCTCAAAGAACTCAAGTCTGACATCAAGTGCATATCTTTTCAGCCCGATTCTCCCATACACGGTTTGGAGGGACTGAAACATCTACCAACGGCAATTGTTCCCGGGATCTACGATGCGAAGCTGGCAGATGAAACGCTCGAAGTTTCAACGCAGGATGCGTATGATATGGTCAGGCGGCTCGCAAGAGAAGAAGGATTGTTGGTCGGGCCATCTGGAGGGGCTGCGGTGGTTGCCAGTCTGCAAGTTGCACAATCGATTAACGAAGGAGTCGTTGTAACTATCTTCGGCGATCACGGCATGAAGTACTTGAGTGACCAGTTCTGGGAAAACTAACAGCAAGATAGGCACGTGCTACGATGATTACGCTGAATCACACGGCGCTTCATAGGATAAAGGTCCACGCGATGCAGACATACCCGGAGGAGTGTTGTGGCGCCCTGCTTGGTAAAGATGATGATAGCACCAAAACAGTCTGCAATGTTCTTGAGATGACAAACGCACAGAACGAAAATCGTTCCCGCAGGTTCCTGGTCACAGCCCAAGACTACAGGTGGGCCGAGGAACGGGCCAAACAGGCTGGCGTTTCTATTGTGGGTTTTTATCACTCGCACCCCGATCATCCGGCAGAGCCCTCGCAGTTCGACCTTGAACATGCAATGCCGTGGTGGTCATATGTTATTGTGTCGGTGGAAAGCAAGTTGCCCACAGTGATGAGGTCCTGGTTGTTAAAGGATGATCGAACACGGTTTTCAGAGGAGAAGGTTGAAATCAGTGATGGCGAGTTCAAACACCCGTGCAAGTAAGTCATTTACTGCCCACTAGTAGAGTCTAAACGGGCAACTGTAACGAAATGAGGAGATAGCATGACTGTAAAAGTGATGATCCCAACTCCACTGAGGAGCTATACCGAAAAAAAGGATTCTGTCATTGTCGAAGGGTCCAACGTGAATGAGGTACTTAGGCAGCTCACGCTCCGCTACTCTGAGCTAAACAAACATCTCTACGATGACAGCGGAAGTCTCAGGAATTTTGTGAACATATATGTCAATGATGAGGATATTCGCTATCTTCAAAAGGGGCAAACGACCCTAACTGAGAAGGACGTAGTAAGCATCATACCCTCCATTGCTGGAGGGAGGGAGTAAAGATATGAATACTTCTTCAAAGCTTGAGACAATGGAAGAAGTTCAGTTGTCTCATGAAGAAATCAAGCGGTACGGTCGGCATTTAATCATGCCTGAGGTGGGACTTGACGGCCAAAAGAACTTGAAGGCCGCAAGTGTCTTGCTTGTCGGCGCAGGAGGGCTTGGTTCACCCCTTGCATTGTATTTAGCCGCGGCGGGAGTAGGGACAATCGGGCTCGTGGATTACGATGTCGTGGAATACTCAAACCTTCAGCGTCAGGTGCTGCATTCTACACAGGATGTTGGCAGGCCGAAACTCCTATCGGCACGGGAACGCATACATGGCATGAACCCACACGTGGATGTTCGGGCGCATGAAACGCAACTAACATCGGAGAACGCTCTTGAAATTCTCAAAGATTACGACGTGATCGCTGACGGAACCGATAATTTCCCTACTCGCTATCTGGTGAATGATGCATGCGTGCTTCTCAAGAAGCCGAATGTATACGGGAGCATCTTTCGATTCGAAGGACAAGCTTCGGTTTTCTATGCTGAAGAAGGGCCATGCTATCGTTGCTTGTACTCCGAACCCCCACCTCCGGGCCTGGTACCGAGCTGCGCTGAGGGAGGCGTGCTCGGCATCCTGCCGGGTATTATTGGCACAATTCAAGCAGCTGAAACCATCAAGCTAATACTAGGAATTGGAGAACCTCTAATTGGTAAGTTGTTGTTGCTCGATGTCCTCAAGATGCAATTCCGAGAACTGAAACTGCGCAAAAATCCTGAATGTTTAATTTGCGGCGAGCACCCTACAATACAAAAATTGATCGACTATGAAGCCTTTTGTGGAATCACGCCACAGCCTGAAAACGGGACAGAGCAAAATAAATTTGAGATTGCTACGTCGGCGTTGAAGGAGCAGCTAGACCGCGGAGCCGATGTCTTTATTCTTGATGTGAGAGAACCGCATGAATATGAAATTGTGAACATGGGAGGGTATCTCATTCCACTGAATGATCTCCCAAAGCGCGTGCACGAGCTTGACTCATCGAGAGATATTGTAGTACATTGTCATCACGGCCCACGCAGCGCACGAGCAGTGGCGTTCCTACAACAGATGGGATTCCGGAAAGTAAAGAATCTTGTAGGTGGAATAGATCAGTGGGCAGCAAGCATAGATCCGACTCTACCGAGATATTGAGTGTGTAGCTACTGGAAGAGGGTGGACAGAATTTTGGGCAAGTGTGCTCATCCTAACAGATCTGATTATCATCCAAGACAAGACTAGGCGAAAGGGCACTTACCTATGACGTGGGTTATAACAAAACTCTGTATCGATTGCAAAGACATTGAGTGTGTGGAGGTCTGTCCAGTCGATTGCATCTACGATCTGACGACGTCGGACGACAAGTATCCAAACCAGCTTTATATCCATCCCGATGAGTGCATTGACTGTGCAGCATGTGAGCCTGCATGTCCATGGGAAGCGATCTATCAAGATGAAGCAGTCCCTGAAATCTTCCAGGAGGACACTCAGATCAATGCGCAGGTGTTCGAGGATCATCAACCTGATGAATTCACTACCAAGCCGACTCCATTGAGGCAACAGCCTAGCAAGGACGAGGTGGAAGAGAACAAGAAAAAGTGGGGGTTCACATAGCAACATTGATGGGCTCCAAAACCAGTTCATCTTCCTCGGCTCCCTCTTTCACCACACACCATATTCTTGACCGAACGGCTGTTCCAGTAAAACGTGGTTGAGCCGCAAGCCTTATCGACTTCACTGCAGGAGATCCACCGTATAATTAGACAAAAAGAGGTTGCTACCTTCGATTTTTTGAAGTATATTCAAAATCGCAAATACACCCACATGCAGAATTCACTGGGTAAGGAAGGATGTCGACTCAACCTTTAGAGATCACCCTAGACCTGACGCCAAAGGCACGATTCGACATCATCAATGTTGCTGCAAAGATCAACGATCAAAACGGGGATTTGTTCAACGATTACCGTAAGACCATCTGCTGTTCGTTCCATACCACGGCAGGATATCTTGAACAGCAATTATGTGCAAAGCTCGACTACAGCGAGGAACGACTCAATCAATTCATCAGGATCTTTCAGAAACTGTTTCCACCAAACGCAGGATATTTTCACGACTGCTTAGAGTTGAGAAAAGAACTGAATGAGAGCGAAAGAGAACAAGAATCTATCAATGCCGACTCTCATCTGACGTACATGAGTGCTGGCCTGAAAAACTGCGTTACGTATGTCAACAAACCGAGAACGCCGATTTATTTCATCGATCTCGATGGGATCAACAGACATTGCTACCGGAACCGCCGAACAACAATTTTGGCCTATAACAAAGAAAAGATTGTTTATCAAGGTAGGTTTTTTATCCCTGCTGCGAAGGAGCATCCCATTAACTCTTTCAACCTAAGAGATCCGCGTTATGGGCTATTTTCACATCTGACTGACCTGCTAGATTCTCATGGTATCGAAAAAGGCCGCATCGACATAAGTCTTGCTCCGGAGGAGCGCCATGCTGGCCTGACCGTTAACGAATACGAGACCTTGCTCATGCGCAACGATCTACATGATGCGATGCGCGACCCACTACGTTACTTAGTCCGTCACGGTAAGAAGTTGCTTCACAATCCCGCTTCGATACCTAGCAAGACACGGGGCTATGCCATCTACGACCTCATCCATCTTTACAATGAGCTGATGAATAGTCTTGTTATTGGTCGGTCAGTGATCGACAGAATCTTCTCCTACTTGACTGCACCTGCTTCACGCATTTTTCGATTGAAGCGTGAGATCAACCTGCTAATTTCCAATAATACCGAAACCGGACCTGGGCGAATTGTTCAGGGGACTTATCAAAGCCCTATCCTTTTGCAACGCCGGAAGGCTGATAAGGATGTTCGCCGCCTGGAAATAACGTTGTGGAATTTTGAATAAATCTCCCGCAATTGCCCGACTGACGCTAGGTCGATGCACTAAGGGAATTTCTAATCATTGCATACGGATCTGAAAGCTCCTGGATCTTATCTGTTGCAGATTGCATTAGGTATATTCAACGTAATGGCACATGGGCAGCTTACAATCCAACGTCAAAGAAAGGAGACTTCCATGCCAACGTTTGTCACAGTAGCCAAAAATTCGGAGATCGCAGAACAATCGGCGAAGTGCGTTGAAGTAAAAGGTAAGCGCATTGCCTTGTTCAAGCTTGCGGGTGAGTTCTACGCCATTGATGACACATGCACCCATCGTGGCGGTCCCCTCAGCGAAGGTATTGTACAAGGCGAAGAAGTCGAATGCCCTTGGCATGGTGCCCATTACAACATCAAAACCGGTGAAGTCACCTCGCCGCCTGCTCCAAAAGGTGTCACCAAGTATAACGTCCGAGTTACAGCTGAGGACTTAGAAATTGAGATATAGGTATGAGGGGGGAATCATAGAAAGCAATTCTTCAGCAGCTAAGGCTATGTGCGCATCGCGGGGAGCAGCGTGTTGTGGAATGTATCTAAGCTTAGCTAACCTGAGGATCCTATCTTGCGCCGATATATTGCTCTAGCAGGCGTATCTTGTCTTCCTGTTCAGCAATGATCGCCTTTATGACATCACCTATCGATATCATTCCGACCAAATCGTCACCCGAGAGAACGGGAAGGTGTCGTATGCGCTTGTGAGTCAGGAGCGCCATACATTCCTCGATGGTTTGCCCGGGTTCCCCATAAACCACCTTGTCAGTCATGATATCTCTGACTGGTGTCTCTTTCGATGATTTTCCTCTCAGAATAACCTTCCGCGCATAATCGCGCTCAGACATTATTCCCACTATTTTTCCGTACTCCATCACCAGCAAAGCTCCTATATTATGGTCTGCCATGAGCTTGATGGCATTGAAAACTGATGAAGTTGGCAAAACGGACCAGATATCATGCCCCTTTGCTTGTAGGATATCATTGATAGTATTCATGCCACGCCTCCTATTAGTTACATGTTGATGATCTTATCTAGCTGCGCCTCTCTAGTAATCAAAGGAGAGGCGTGAATCCAGCATAAAGCACGAATTTGACATTAACTATCACTCCCAGCTCTGAATGTGACGTTTTGTAATTCTCCGAATCATGTCGCAGCCTACACTACCAATCTTCTTTTTCAAATTGGATCCGATTTGCATCTGCGATGTATTTAACATCAGTCATGGACAACGGATTGCCACAACACATAATCACGGTTCTTTCCGGAGGCATTCTTTCTAACAACATCTCGCGAGAGATATGTTGAGGCAACTCTGGTTTCACAGTCCTGTCCAGCATTGCCTTTGCCTTCGCAGTGTCTTCACCCCTTGCAGAAGCCTCTTTCAAGTCCTGTTCTTCCTTGAGTGGCATTTCAAAGACGTAGCGAAGTAGGTTATTCGCGCGACCTCTACCTAACTTGGCATCATTGAGATCCTGAGGCGAAGGGCGGCTTATAGAAGCTACATACAGGAAGTCAAATCGCTGGGAAGCCTTGATCTCACACAATTCCCGGTGATAACCTAATTCTTGATATCCCCTATTTGCGTGAAACAAAGTGTATTTGACTCCGTCTCTTTTTCCCTGTGTAGCATCGAAATGTAACTCCTTGATCATGCTAGCAAACGGCGCTAGACCACTCCCCGTACCAACCAGCACTACATTTTCAAATCCTGATGCCCTTTTCTCAAGTCTGAAATCACCTGTAATTTTGTCGAAGTAGATTATTTTGTTATCTTGCTGTGGATCAACCTGGAACAACGATTCGCTAAGCCTCCCGGGGATACCACCTTCGTGCATTTCCAGTATTACATAGAATTCTAGGAATCCTTTTTGAATAGTCTCGAAGGGAGCGGAGGAAATCGAATAAGAATGAGTAACTGCGCCTCGCCTCTGGTTCCTGAATTCATCGAGATCGGGCACATAGTGGGGCTGCCCGTCCGGCCCCTGAATTTTCTTCGTGAGCTTGCAATCCTCACGACGCAGAGCAATGTATTGCCCCGGATGATAATCAGGAAATTTGCTCCCACTCTCAGGTATTAGACGATAGATCGCCAAGATGGGAGAAAGATTGTTGCGGTAAACGACGGTCCCCGCCTTTTTTTGAGCCATGAGGATTTCTACGCTTTGAAATTGGCTACCTTAGTTCAACAAAATCAACGAATGCTGTCATTGTAATGTAGCGTCTGCCACAGGCTGGAATCCAAAATTCTATGAATCCAGAATGCTTGTTCAGTTGTAGTGCTCGGGTCCAGGGGAGGTGAGCTTAAGTTGTGCAGTCTGATGGGATAACACCCCTCTACAAACAAAATAACAGTAAAAGATCTAATATTCAATAAAATTATACGGTGTAGATGCAATGTGGAATGCCAGGTGTGATGTTAATTCACTCACTGAAGTCAAAAACGCTCTCCCCAGTTGACGCAGGTTATGAAATCAACAAGATCAAGTCTCCTGCGCCGGTACAAGCAACGCACATCATTGGCACAATCCTTGCGCCCTTATCAGCTTAACGACCTCGGATTTCCACAATGCCAGACAACTGTAACAAACATGAAGCAAATGCTTCCGGAAAATATTACATCACAAACGATTGTGACGGCTGTGGAAAATGCTTCCCGTACGCGTTGCAGAATATCATGTACACGCAGGGTGCGTCCAAGTTCTTTATCTACCGACAGCCGATTGATGACCAGGAAAAAGAGAAGGTCCAGAGGGCGCTGAAAGCGTGTCCGATATCGTGCATTAAAGATGACGGAGCCAAAGTCTAATACTTGCCACGACGAAATTATCTACCGCCAGCGATCTAATGAATGACGAATTCAAGTCGAGCGTATGCTTCACGAAGTGCAGTCTCCACATGCTCAGGTGACCCTGCCCTGCTGAAAATAAACCCAAGATATTTTCCCCCCTCCGGAAGCGGAACCAACGTTTCATTAAGATGTGCCGAAATGATAACATCCTCAATGTGTTCCACCACCTTTGCCTCTTGTACCCCCTTAACTTGATAGAAAACTCCTGCGTCAGGGATTGGTATCATCATAACTCCTGCTGCTTGAGGTTCTCGCCGAAAAGATGTTGTGTCCATCTCCAGCGCATCACGAAGCAGCAATTCTTCCAGCGAAACTGTCTTCGTGTAAAATTTTGTGTTGCCAAAGCGCAAGGCAATTGAGCAGAAACCCCCTATGGACCTTGCAGCGATTTCAATCACACAGGGACCTGTTTGATTGATGCGAAGTTCTGCATGGACGGGCCCGCGTTCAAGACCTAGAGCCTCTGCCGCGCGAGCTGCACAAAAGATTATCTCCTCCTGCAGTGTGTGTGAAAGTCGTGATGGAGTAACATAGATAGTTTCTTCAAAGTACGGACCGTCCAATGGATCAGGCTTATCAAAGATTGCGAGGACTTTCAGCTTTCCATGTGAAATAAGTCCCTCCAATGCAACTTCCTTTCCAGGAACGAACGACTCAACAAGCACGTGTCGGCTCGAGCTATCCCCGCGCATTGATGCAACATCAGGCATGCGAAGGATTCCCTTGAGTCTATCTAAGGCTGCACGGAATTCCACGTCACTATCGGCGCGGATAACACCCCTGCTTCCCGCTAGGGTCAGCGGTTTTACAACACATGGATATGGCACTTCGTTGGAAATCTCTGAGGGATCCTCGTCCAGAGAAATCAGACGGTAACTCGGTTGGGGAACACGAGCGATGTTGAGAAGTCTCCGCATCATGTGCTTATTTTGTGCTGCAGCAACCGATGCAACTGAGTTGTGAGGAAGAGAGAGCGCTTCAGCGATGGTAGCAGCGAGAACTGCCCCTTGGTCATCAACACCAACAATGGCATCAAGGGGGTAGTTGTGAGAGAACTCGATTACCTTGCGCGCGGCTTCCTTGGGTTCTTGATACTTCAGCGTCAACAGTCCTTCAGGGTTCCTATCCGCCATGACGTTCGGTCGTTCGGAGCCGACTGTTACGTCCACGCCAAGTTCTCGAGCCGCGGTAAGAAAAGATTGAGTACGGTATGATGTAGTTGGTATGAGCAACAGCACCCGTTTCATATCCGACCTAAACGGGATTAACTGAAGTGGTATGTCGTGGGTCAGTAAGAACTGTTTGTTATTCGGGGGAAATCCGGACTGTGTACCGATCGCTGCGGTCTCTCTGATCGCTACTTCTTCGACGGCGTGTAGTAGGGATTTGTACCACTAGCATGATCAGTCACGTCAAGAATATCACCAACTTGGGGAACTAATTGCCGGATCGCGTGCTCGATTCCTTGCTTCAGGGTAACGTCTGCCATCCCACATCCTTGGCAACCTCCACCCAACTGAAGGTACACCGTGTTGCCCTTCACATCAATGAGGTCAACCATGCCACCATGCTGTGCTACCGCAGGATTGATTTCGGTATCGAGCAGTTTCTGTACTTTCTCTTTGATTTCACCTTCACCGGGTAGATCAGGCTGCGCTGTGTCCGCAATTGCCAGCCCCCCAGACCCAAGCTGATCCCTAATTGCCGCTCCAATTTGCTTTGCAATCGGCCCCCAGTTTTCGTGACCGGATTTTGTGACTTTCACGATATTGCCTGAAACGAGGACCGCGACAATGTTCTCAATGTCGAAAAGGATTTCGGCAAGCGGCGAGCCCTTGGCCTCAACCTTACTGGCAAAGTACACCGAGCCTTCAGGATAGACAGGGCGATCGACCGTAAATTGGCAGGTCTCCTCAGTTAGAATCTGAGCCTGAATATCAATCTGCTCGTCCAACGTTCTTCACCGTTTTTTGTCTAAGAGCATTTTACACACCCAATCAGCTACGCAACCTTTTTCCAACTACCCACCCAACTAAACAGCTACCCCTACCAAACTTTCTATAATATGAAGAAAAGAGGAATCAAGGTCAAGCGACTTTGGCTCGACGTCTTGGACCCAAGAAGAGAAGCCGTTATTCCCACCGGAACAACTTAATGGCAACAGCACATGAGACTACGGACCAAACACAAAGACCCAGCAATTGTTGCCAAACCTGCACTAACGATGCACCGTCAATCGCAATGCTGCGCATTCCATCCGCAAGATATGTCAGGGGAAAATAGTCGGTGACGACGTGAACAAAGTCCGGAAGGTTAGAGCGACTGAAGAACACCCCCGATAGCAGCATCATAGGCAAGCTGATAATGTTGGCAAGAGGCGCGACCTGATCCTCTGATTTTGAAATACCTGCAAGGGCAAAACCTATGGCAAGAAATACGACTGCCCCAAGCATACCAACAATAAAAAGCTCAACAAAACTACCGACAAAGTGAAGATCGAAGAACAGAACACCAGCACCAATCATGACACTGACTTGCATCATAACGACAACCAGACGGGTGACAACCTGCGCTAGGATAAAATCAGTCGGATTAATTGGAGTCACCCAAAGCCGCCGTAGAATCCCTCGTTTCTTCAGTGAGACAAAACTGAAGGCAACACCGAAAATACCCATTTGCATGATGGACATTGAGAGGACTCCAGGCAAAAGAAAGTCGATGTATGTTAGATTACGACCCTTGACGGCCTCAACTTTCAGATAGAGCCTGTTTGCGACAGGCAATTGATCAAAAGTGAGCTCATCAATTACTCGCTGCAACACGAGCTCTCCAAGCTGAGCCACCTGTGGCTTTGCACTATTAACGTATGCGGTGAGTGAATCGTGCGCGCCAAGCTGTAAAGATGGTTGAATGACGAGGACGATATCACGCTCTCCTTTATGTAGTTGATCAAGCTCCCGCTCTCTTAACCCTTCGACGACCTTCAGAGTCTCCACTTTTCTCAGTGCATCAATGAGGCCGATCGATCTGTCTCCCGCTTCGTTAACAACCCCAAGATCAATCCTTCCAAGGCGGTCAAACTTCACAAAGCTAAACAGTAGGATCATGAATAGAGGGAGGAGAAGCGTCCACAGGACTGCCTCTCGCTGTCGGAAGTACATCTTGAAGGATGCGACAGTCAATTTCCATTTGATTCTCATCAATCCTCCCTCAACGAATGGCCGGTAAGACTCAAGAAAACATCTTCCAGATTTGCGAGGCGTTCTACTCGTTGTTTCTTGAATCCACCTGAAAGAAGCTTGTTGATGAGCTCCTGTGGTGGCGCGAGTGCAACAATCTTTCCCTCATCCATGATGGCCACACGGTCGCAGAGCTCCTCTGCCTCTTCCATATAGTGTGTCGTCAGTACGATGGTCTTTCCTTCCGATCTCATTCGCTTGATAACACCCCACAGGTGTCTACGAGCCTGAGGATCAAGACCAGTTGTCGGTTCATCAAGAAACATCACGACGGGGTCATTGACGAGTGCAGCTGCAATGGAAAATCTCTGTCTTTGCCCGCCAGAGAGTTCACCCACTTTCGCTTTCCGTTTCTCCAGCAGCTCAACTTCTTCAAGAAGAACATCGGGGTCGACACGGCGGCCATAGAGCTCACCAAAAAGAGTGAGCAACTCCACAAGATTAAGTTTATCAAAGAACGAAGAAGATTGCAATTGAACGCCGATGAGACGTTTTACTTCCTGAGGCTTTTTTCGCATATCGATGCCGTTGAGAAAAACATCACCGGCATCAATTGACCGGAGCGTTTCAATCACTTCCAGCGTGGTCGTCTTTCCAGCGCCGTTAGGGCCGAGGATTCCAAAAATCTCCTGGCGCTCGACGCTGAAACACACACCGCCTACAGCAACAAGATCTCCATACTTCTTCATGAGGTTACGTACCTCAAGAATCGTTTCCGCCATTACGCCACTCCTCGTCGCCTGTTTCCTCTGGCTTTGATTTCGATCTTGCCCTTTCCAGTTTCTCTTAGTAATCGGATTCTTTTTTCAGCATTGTCAACGTACTCTTTATTATTGTCATATCCAATATAGTTTCTCCCCGTAACCTTAGCCGCTACGCAGCTTGATCCGCTACCGCAGAATGGATCGAGCACAACGTCACCTGCAAAGGTGTATAACTCAATGAGTCGTCGGGGCAGTTCAACCGGAAATGGCGCGGGATGACCCACAGTTCTAGCGCGTTCGGCTGGAAATGACCAAACACTTTTCGTGAACTCAAGAAAGTCTTGTTTGCCAATCGAACTCTTTTTCTCACCCCGAGCGCGTGCGAAACTTCCTTTAGAGAAGATGAGGATGTACTCATGCACATCCCGCAGCGTTGGGTTGCTAGCCGAGCGCCAGCTCCCCCACGCTGTTGATGGACTGGCACTAGCCCCTTTGTCCCAGATGATCTCTCCTCTCATGTGAAAGCCGATTTCAAGCATGTCCTGAATTATGTACGAGTGGAGCGGGATGTAAGGCTTCCGACCGAGATTCGCGACGTTGACACACGCCCGACCACCATTTACCAAAACGCGACACGTTTCGTTGAATACTCTCCGGAGCAGCGACCGATACTCGTCCAGTGTTAAATCAGCATCATACTCCTTGGTAACATTGTACGGAGGCGAAGTGACCATCAAATGAACGCTACAATCAGGTAACTCATCCATCGACTCACTACTTCTTAGATATACTCGGTTGAGCATTGAAGACCTAATATGATTCTCACCTTCCTCTACGGTCTGATTCGACTGCAGCCCGTTGTATAGCTTACTCGCGTAGAACTTTGAAGAATCGTGACTGATCCGGCCGGATGTACCGAATGAGCTAGTCGAAGTTGTCCTGCGTCGATATGTTTTCCTTGTGGTCATTCGATAGCCTTGGCTAGCCCGGATGGTCTGCCTTCACCCCAAAGGTATCAAGCGCCGTAACCACGGTTCGCATAAAGAAATTCGTGAGTTGCCTGCTCATTCGAATTGGGTACGAAAGTGTGTCGTAACTAACCTCGATCTCTTCCACAACCTGTTGACTGTCTTTCAGTGTAAACGTAATCGGGATGCTCAGATTGCTGTCGGGAAACGAATACCAGGACAGTGTTTTAACAAAACCAACTTCTTTCCGCCTGGTTCCTCCGCTACTGAATGACCAAGGTGATTCAACTTTGAACTCTTGAGAACTACGGTAAGATATTCCGATTTTCATCGGACGGAGCTGTGAATAAATCTTCACATAACGCTCTACCAGCCGCGCAGAGTCACTTGCCTTCGACTCGGGCATAATGTTCCAAGCGTCAACAGAGCACCAGGAAACCGTCGATGGCTGCTCAGGTTGGAAATTAACAAAGTTGACTCGCTCATTAAGTAGTGAATCTTTTCTCCCTACTTTCATCGACAGACCAGTCAGAAATTCATTTCCAGTCATGGTAATCGTACTCGAATCTGACCCCAGTGCAAACTTCTGCTCAATCCGAACTTTATTGTGCCACCGCTCATCATACACAGGACGAAAAAGGAGGTACACCATCACTCCCCCAGCCGCAACCGATACAACTATCAAACCAGTTTTGCTTCTAAACTTTTTCAGCCACAGGAGATCAACCTTTGAATCTCTATAGACGGCGGCAAAACCAAAGAGAAACGGCAACGAAAACAGACTGAAGAAAAGAACAAAGCCAGCGTTGTACATCGTACTTGCCGATATCGAATGCATTGTATTCCCTGCCAGCAACCGCTGCAGCAGCTCGAGCGATTCAGAAAACACCAGCCTCAGCATCATGTACGGTGCGAAAGCAAATAAAGCAAGCTTCAAAATCGGCCTCCTTGCCAGCATCGCAAGCGAGAAGAAAAGCAAGCCCATCGCAGGATATATTGCAAGCTCAGGACTTGAAAGAGAAGTCAGCGCCACGCAGACGACAAAGAGAACAAATCCAATCCTGGTGTAGCTATACTGGTCGGGACTCAAACGAAGCCGACCCGCAAGGTGCAGCACAATCCATAGACCAATGAGCCCGAAGAGTATTCCAAGAATAATGAATCCTGAAAAATTGTTCACCCAAGGGAACCTGTATCCTCGAATCAACCCAACAACGTTCTCGGAATACCATACGAACGTTTGAATGATCACCCAAAAGAGCAGAAGCTTCAGACCTGACCATTTAACTCGGTTTGAGGTCTCGTCAATTTCCCTCCTCTTGCGCGCAATGAACACCGTTGTAACACCCAGAACCACACACAGTACCACAAAACACCAGACCACCCAATAATCCACAAATAATGGCTTGTTCCCCAACTGTAATAGCAGATAGCTCTCAGTTGTCCTCGAGGGAACTCCACTATCGAAATGCTCAAAAAGCTTAAGCACGAGATCACCTGAACGTTGCAATCCGGACGGGGTGAAATTATCCAAATTATCCTGTGGCGTGTGAATGGGATAATTGACATCGCTGGTAAAGTCAACTGCGGGAATGCCTTTTTTCAAGAACGGGATGTGATCGGAACCGGCAACGCCTCCCAAGGCCGCATTCAGCGTTGCACTGTGGGTTGGATAAACGAGATCTCCATAACCAAGATCATCATAAAACACGTCAAACGCTGCTTGTGCGAGCCAGCGTGGAGCACTAGTGCCTGCGGCATCAGGATCAATCTCAAGCCAGCTTGACCCATCGGCCATGTCGATTTGGATCATCAATCCGACACTGTCAATGTCATTGTAATGCTCAACGAAGTATTCAGAGCCGCGAAGTCCTTCTTCCTCTCCTCCCCAACAACAGAAGACAACAGTTGATTCGTTGTGCAGCTTGCCCAGCACGCGCGCCAACTCGATAACACATGCGACGCCGGATCCATCGTCATTCGCGCCAGGCACTTCCGGGCCTGAGGAGTCGATATGCCCACCAATGATAATGATACGGCCTGCCCGCTTCCCTCTTAGCACTCCCACTGCGATTCCGCTGTTTGTGTTCACACCTCCAGCAACGGTCATTTGCATCACATAGCTTTCCTGGCAGCCATATTCCGAGAATTTTGAAACCGCAAACGCAAGCGCACGCTGTTCGGCAGGTGAGCCCATTGGCCGAGGACCAATCTCCGCCACCAATGTCTCCAGCACAGCATATGCGCTGTCCTGGGAGAATTCTGTTTTCTGAGCGTTGGCGGAATCGAAAAGGAATACTGTAAGGATTACAGCAAGGAGAAGTTTGCGCAACTTACGACTTCCACTTGATTTCTGGGACGTTGGCAACATGATTTGCATATCGGGCGAGAACAAATAAGAGATCTGAAAGCCGGTTCAAATAAGTGGTTACTATCTCACCAATATCCTCATTGCGGGAAAGTCGCACGACAGCCCGTTCGGCCCTCCTGCAGACCGTTCGCGCAAAATGCAACCTTGCTGCAACCGGTAGACCGCCAGGCAAGATGAAATTCTTAAGAGGCTTAAGATGCGATTCCACTGAATCGATGGATTTCTCTAGCGCTTGGACGTCTTGATAGTCAATCCGTTTTACCGATCTCTTATCTAGTGAGCGAGGCGATGCAAGGTCAGCTCCGAGCTCAAACAGGTGATTCTGCACTGGTGCAAGGATTCGATCAATTTCAGAGTTTGCATTGTCAGATCGAATTATCCCGATCACCGAGTTTAGCTCATCGACAGAACCGTAAGCCTCTATTCGGAGAGCATCTTTGGGAATCCGCTGGCCGCCAACGAGGCCTGTATCTCCCTTGTCGCCTGTCTTAGTGTATATTTTCACTGGAAGGAATTGTGAATGGTGTACAAAATATAGGGAAATAACGGCTTACAATCAACGAATTGCGGTCAACGGCAGATCAGGTTTTGAATGGCCGAGAGCACTGCTGAACCGACGCAATTTTCACTTGCCAGCTTCCTCAGCCAACTTCTCACAATATCTCTTTAGCGACACAAAATCCTTCTTCATACCTCTGATCATTACTTTGGTCATGAGATTCTTTTTCAAGCCCTCGATCATTCGCTTGAATAGTGTTCCTGAAACGACCGTTCTTTCAGGGATCACTCTTAACGACACATTTGTCGATCCGTTTTTTTCTTTCAGTTTATAATCAGTTATAACAGACAGGCCAACGCCGGCCTCCCCTCGTTCCGTATAGCGGATCTCATCCCCTTTCATTTTGTTATTCTTGGTGACAACATGGATTTCGAGATCATCGAAAACACACGTATGTGATGTATTTATTCTATTAATTGGTTCAGCATTTCTAACATCCTGTATTCCATTAACCCAATGAATTTTTGATTTTGGATCAATCAACACTTGATGAACTAACTTAATGGGAGCTTTTATGTTAATTGATAAATCAACTTCACCGTCACCAACGCTCAGCTCATCAAGTTTCGCGGGAGCCGGTACCAGGTTCCTTAACGGAGTGAGTAGAATATATTTCGTCTTGATTTCGCCGAAATTATCAAAAACTTCAACGTTTGGCTCAACCGTAATCCAACTTTCAGCTGTCGGTATTTCTGAATTTTGGTTTTCCAGATATCGTTCCGAAAGCATTAGATATTCATGGCTTGGAATACTATTTTTCAACAGTCTGTGTGCTAGGATCAAGTCACTACCGATTAATTTCTTAAAGTTTTGAATAGCAATCTCCCTCAATTCACCGTAGTGGGTCACAAACTTCAAAGTTAGATTTGATGCGGTTCTGCATGCACCGCATTGGCAGACATTGTCCCGTTCAATCACTCTTAAGTAAGCGTGAAAATCAATGAACATCTTCTTCGACTGATTAACGATCTCTTCTGCTTTGGGCGGCTCACCCGCTCTGTAAAACAAAACCGAATCCCCCTCTATCTCTGATACCTTGAGTCCCAATTC
>JAPUKJ010000040.1 GCA_027295705.1 Ignavibacteria bacterium
ATGACGGAGCCAACAAGTGCCGCAACGATGCCTATGAAATATTCCGTCGGCAGGTAGTCGACCTTCGGCGAGAATGCCACGACGATCGTCGCACTGACAAAAAAGGCAGCTGTACCTTCGAGCGATTTCTTCATGAATTTATGCTTGCCGAACTTTATTCCGAAGAGAGCAGCTATGCTGTCCGAAATAATAAGTATGCTAAACGCGGTAACGACGATGACCTTGGGAAAAATCAAGATACAAATAGAGGCAGAGAGAAGTACATACGTTGCTCCATTGAGTCGCAAAGTGCGATTGTCCCGTTCGTGGGGCCGTAGCAGCCAACCGAAATACGTCTGGTAGATCTGCCAGGCGGCTGGATGCATGAAGCGTGCAACGTCGGCAAATGCAAAAGCCAGGGTCAACGGGAGAAGAATCTTCAGGGCAGTCGATTTTTCAATGAAGTAATATATGATTGGGATGGAAAGCGAGCAGAGGTGGATAGCTTTGCGGATGAGTTCTGCAGTATAACTCTGCTCACCATTCGCCGGCTCATTCATTTCTCACTTTTGGCGTCATCAGAATCTGATGCCACAATGGGTTGTTCCTTTTGGTTGGAAGAGTTGTTCTGACCGTCTCCGCGTTTGTCCAATGGGGGGAGTTCTTCACCGCGAATAATTGTGTCTATCTCAATAGCATCGAGCATCTCTCTCTCGAGGAGTGCATGTGAGAGTCGATGGAGTGTATCTATGTTGTCATTCAGAATCTTCTCTGCCCGGTTCATGCATGTGGTAACGATCTTTTTTGCTTCTTCATCGATCGCAATTGCGGTATCTTCACTGTAATTTTTCTGACGTACGATCTGTTTGCCCAGGAAAATCTCCTCTTCTTTTTGCCCGTACGTAAGCGGTCCGAGTTTTTCGCTCATACCCCATTCACATACCATCTTGCGGGCGATTTCAGTTGCACGTTCTATGTCATTGCTGGCTCCGGTGGTTAGTTCACCGAAGATAATTTTTTCCGCGGCGCGGCCACCGAAGGCATATGTAATCATTCCTTCCAGATAGGCTTTCGAATACGTGTGCTTCTCGTCGATGGGAAGATAGGTTGTCAATCCAAGTGCGCGTCCGCGTGGGATAATGGTAACCTTGTGCACTGGGTCAGCTTCAGGAACCATACGTGCGACGAGGACATGTCCAATTTCGTGATATGATGTCAACTTCTTTTCTCGATCTGATATGATCAGACTCTTGCGTTCCATCCCCATCATTACTTTGTCTTTGGATTCCTCGAAGTGCCGCATGCTCACAGCTTTATCATTCTGTCGGGCGGCGAGCAAGGCTGCTTCATTCACCAGATTTGCTAGGTCGGCACCTGCCAGGCCCGGTGTCCCCTTTGCGAGGATTTCCAGTTTGACGTCCTCGGCGAGCGGGATTTTCTTTGTATGGACCCGCAGTATCCCTTCGCGGCCTTTCACGTCGGGCCGATCAACGACGACCTGGCGGTCGAAGCGCCCAGGACGCATGAGTGCTGGGTCAAGGACGTCTGGTCTATTTGTTGCAGCAATGATGATCACTCCACTGGTTTGGTCAAAGCCATCCATTTCCACAAGCAATTGGTTCAGAGTCTGCTCTCGCTCATCATGTCCGCCTCCCAAGCCTGCGCCGCGATGACGTCCCACAGCGTCCATTTCATCGATGAAAATAATACATGGGGCATTCTTTTTCCCTTGTTCAAACAAGTCCCGCACTCTGCTTGCCCCGACGCCAACGAACATTTCGACGAATTCAGCACCAGAGATGGAGAAGAATGGAACGCTAGCTTCTCCGGCCACTGCGCGCGCAAGAAGCGTCTTGCCAGTACCCGGAGGACCCAATAGCATTACTCCACGTGGGATCCTGCCGCCGAGCTTCTGAAATTTTGCAGGCTCCTTCAGGAACTCGATGATTTCGGCAAGCTCCATCTTTGCCTCATCTGCTCCAGCCACATCCAGAAATGTTACTTTGGGAGCTCCTTCGCTCAACACCTTGGCCCGGCTCTTGCCGAAGGAAAAAATCCCTTTTGGACCCCCGCCTTGCATTCGCCGCATGATAATGAGCCACACAACGAGTAACAGAACCCACGGTAGTGCACCAATTAGGGCGCTCACCCATGCATTGTCTTCTTTTACAACGGTGAACTGCACTCCTCTTTCACTCCATTCTTTGATCACGTCGCTATCAAGGATGGGAAGTGTAAGTATGAACTTTCTCTGAATGAGAACCTCTCTTCCCTCACGAGTAACAGTCTCTGGGCTCCGAAGCTCCCCGTGAAAATCGTAATTTGCAAACTCAGATTTCTTGATCGTTGCCTTTGCGATCCTATCGTTCTTGAGGAACTCTTGGTATTCCGTATAGGTTATCTCGACTTCGTTACCTTCCGTTCCTTTGAACAGCGTCATCACGAGGAATACAAGAAGGATGATAGCTGACCAACTGAGGACAACCTTTAATACTTTGTTCCAGTTGAAATCATCATCCGGTCGTCGTTGTTGTCCCGGTCGTCTGCTTCTTCCCGGGCGGGGGAAACGCCGCCTTTTTTCGGTGTCGGGGGGCCGTCTGTTCCCGCTATTAGATTTCTTCTGCTCTTCCATCGACCTGCGCTGCTCCTCTCTTATATATTAACACCAGCAGGATTTGTGTCCGATAACTTGTATATCCCTTTTAGGTTTCTCATCCTCTGGGCGTAGTCAAGACCATAGCCCAGTACAAAGTGTGAAGGGATGGTGAAGCCAACATAGTCTATGTGGACTGGTTTTTTGACAGCGTCCTTTTTATACAGCAAGGTTACAACCCTGAATGATTTCGGGTTCTGTCTGCAAATGATGTTCTTGATATAGTCCATAGAAAGTCCTGAGTCGATAATGTCTTCCACGATGATAATATCGCGCCCTTCTATCTGGCAGTTGAGTTCTTTTAGCACTCTTACATCGCCAGAGCTGATCTTTGCATCACCATAGCTAGAAAGTTTGAGGAAGTCAATCTCACATTCAATTGTCACCTCGCGAATCAAGTCGGCAAAAAAGATAAACGAGCCGTTAAGCACTCCAATGAATATCGGCACAGTTCCCTTATATGTTCTACTGATTTCTTGTGCGAGTTGTTTCACCTTCGTCTTGATCTGACGCTCGCTGATCATAACGACGAAGTTATCCCCGTTAACCCTTATCTTTTTTTTCATTCGGCCTATTTGGAGAACCTGAAAATTCTAGCTTCATTACATGCCTTGTTTCATCGGTGACCTTAAAGCGGTCGTCGATGCGCTGTCCACACACCCAGACGACCTCACCATTCTTTGTTTCAAGGATCGGAATGTTGTGCTTTTCGTAAATCGGAATCTTTGAGTCGATAAAGAAATCGCTGATCTTCTTCTTTGTTTTCATTCCCAGCGGGACAAATGAATCGCCAGCACTCCATGTTCGCAGGATGAGCTCTCCGTTCTGAATCCTATCAGCATCGATAAATTCCGCATTTTTTTTGTTGTTTAATGAAATATTCTTCGCTTCAACAACTTGCGATGCAAAACGGAACTTGTCAAACTCATAGGTATGGTTCGGCCGAACTGTGATTTTGAACTCGGTTGCCGGTTCTGTTTTTCTCATGACCAGGTTTTCGCGATCGCGGAACACGACGTATTCCTTGGAGAGCGCGACCCATGAGCCGGTTAGTCCCTCCATCAATTCGAGAATTGCGTTGACTTGCTCGTACTCCAGCTTCCTCTGTGTAAACTGTTCCGCTGCTAGCATCACAATATATTGCTGCAGCAGGATCGGATTGCTTCGCAGTCGAGGAATGGCAAGCTGTAACTCCTCATCGGATTTCTTTGCGATCATCAAGTCAAAGCTTTGGCGGGCGGTGTACGTTAAAAAGCCCTCCAGTTCGCGGAACAACTCAGCGGAACGATGGAGCGTCTGCACAACGTTTGGGTTCACCTGCTCCTTTACAGGAGCGAGGATACGGTGACGGATGAAATTGCGTGTGTAATAATCTTTCTCGTTCGACGAATCCGTGCGAAACGTCAGTTGGTCTTGGGCTGCATACTGTTCGATTTCGCTCCGTTGCGCGAAGAGTAGAGGTCTGACGATTCTTCTGTCCACTCTATAGACAGGAATACCTGATAGGCCCTGTACGCCGGCTCCGCGAAAGAGGTTCAGCAGAATAGTCTCCGCATTGTCATCGGCGTTGTGAGCAGTTGCAATCTTGTCCGATCCGCTGGAAAGCAATAGCTTTTCCAGGAACTCGTACCGCAACTTGCGCGCTGCTTCCTGGACGCCCAGTTTGTTGTGCTGTGCGTACTCAGCTGTGTTTGCGCGCTCTACGTAGAAATCAAATCCGTGATGCTGTGCCAGTTGAGCAACGTGATGTTCATCCTCGTCGGCTTCGCTGCCTCGAAGCTCGTGGTTGAAATGAGCCACAATGATCGTCAGGCCGAATGCGTCCTGCTCTTTGGCGAGCAAGTCCAGCAATACGACGGAATCAACCCCTCCGCTGACGGCAGCAATAATCTTGTCTCTTTCCTCGATTAATTGCCGGCGGCGGCTGAACTCATGAAACCGTGTTAGAAACGCTCGTGACGAAAACATAGCCTACTCTTGATTCATCTAAGAAAAATTCCCCTTCGCGTGGGGCAACTCCTGAGTGCATTTTACTCTTTGTGCGCCGATCGCCTGCGCGTGGAGACTTTTATCTTCGTTGCCTGCCGTCAAAGGGGAGTGGGACCGATGTAGCGGGAGAGGGATTCGAACCCCCGACACATGGATTATGATTCCATTGCTCTAACCAACTGAGCTATCCCGCCACGTATGACAATTTTGCTGAGCCACGCCTCTCACGATATTGATGAGTCGTGAAGCAATTAGCATGTCAGAGTTACCTGTGCCCCGTGGGAGGCACCATCGTTGCAAACAGGTCAAAAACAGTGTGAATGCTTGAAAAATATAATACTTATTGGCCTAAAGAGCAAGGGTCCAAGATATGGTCATCCATCGGCGTCCGTTGAGAATTGAAGCTTTAATAGGTATATTTTCGTGAGTAGTCGATGAGCAGATATGTCACACACAGCAACGAATGAATGTGAGACCCAAATTCACACCTTCCGCAAGCAAAGGTACTATGTGATGTTATCAAATTTTGCGTTTGTATCTCATTTGAGGAGTGTGGTTGCGGAATTGAAGGAATCCATGGGGTCCGATGCGCCGCAGTCGTCACTATTGATTGGCGCTAACGATGCAATCTATGCTTGCAAACAACGTTGATGCAGTCGTTGCGCCCGCCGTACAATCAACAGAAGCTCAGATTGTTCAGGCCTACAAGTATTGCGAAGAACTCACCAGAAGTCATTATGAGAACTTCCCGGTTGCGTCACGGTTTATTCCCAAATTCTACCGCCCCCACATCTGCAATATTTACGCCTTTGCTCGGATTGCGGATGATCTCGCTGATGAAGGTAAGCTGCAGCCGGATGAACGGCTCCGGAAACTTGATGATTGGGGGGAAAAGCTCGATGGATGCTTTGATGGAAAACCGGAAGGCCCAGTTTTTCTGGCCCTTGCGGAAACCGTTGCCAAATTCGAGATTCCCAAGACTCCATTTGTCCGTTTATTAAGAGCCTTCCGGATGGATGTAACTCAGAGAAGGTTTGAGACATTTAAGCAGCTACGGCACTATTGTGAGCACTCTGCGGACCCAATTGGAGAACTGGTACTCTACGTTTTTGGGTGTGCCTCAGATCGAACTGTTTCCCTCTCCAACAAAATCTGCACTGGACTTCAGCTTGCAAACTTCTGGCAGGACGTATCTGTTGATTGGGCAAAAGATCGGATCTATATACCTCTTGAAGATTTTCGTCGTTTTGGCTATACTGAGGACGCTCTCATGCAGCAAATCGCCGATGAGCGTTTCTCCCGACTGATGGAATTTGAAGTTAGCCGTACCAAAAGGTTCTTCGAAGAGGGAAGACCTTTGATTAATGAGGTGGCGAGTGACCTTCGCTTTGAACTCACTCTTACTTGGTACGGCGGGATGGCCATTCTCAACAAAATTGAAGGTGACGGTTGCAACGTCTTGACAAAACGACCGGCTATCTCTTCGATGGATAAACTCATACTCCTTTCAAAAGCGATGTTTCGTAGGTGACTGCTTCTGCTGCCGCCATAGCGAAAAGCAGCAACACGAGTTTCTATTACTCGTTTTCCGTGTTGCCCAAACACAAGCGTGAGGCGATCCACGCTGTCTATGCCTTTTGCCGGCACACAGATGATATTGTGGACGATGATGCGGACGAAGCGCGAAAAGTGATCCTTCTCCGTAAGTGGAGAACGGAGCTTGGGCATGCACTCAGAGGCACCTCGTCCTATCCCATTCTCAATCAGTTGAGCGCAACAGCACGTCAGTTTAACATTCCCGTCGACCATTTTTACGATCTCATTCGCGGAGTAGAGCTCGATCTTGTGAAAACCCGTTACCAAACGTTTGAGGAACTACGCGAGTATTGCTATCTTGTCGCTTCATCTGCAGGATTGATGTGCCGCCAGATATTCGGCTATAGGAATGAATCCACGAGAGATTACGCCATCAATCTAGGCATCGCACTTCAACTCACTAACATTCTGCGCGACGTGAAGGATGATGCCAGAAGGGGAAGGATTTATCTTCCCCTCGAAGATTTTGAGAGGTTTAGCTATAGTGAGGACGACTTGTTTAATTCTCGGTATACCCCTGAATTTGTTAACCTTATGCGGTTCGAGTGTGACCGGGCCAGTCGGTATTTCGACCGTGCGCGCGATGCGCTGAAGGATGAGGACAAGCATTTCTTCTTTCCTGCTCGCATCATGTGGTCGATCTACGCGCATACACTGCGCCGAATCATGCATGCTGACTACAATGTGTTTAAGGGACGCATTTCGATATCTAGATTCTTACAACTCCTAATCACCTTCCGTTACTGGCTCAGCCATCACCTGAAATATTCATAGGACTTCCCTCAAGACGGCTCACTCCCTTAAGTGTAATGACATCTAAACAGGTTGTAATTGTTGGTGGTGGGGTGAGTGGGCTTTCTGCTGGCGTCTGCTTGAGTGAACGAGGTGTCCCCGTCACACTGCTGGAGCAGAAGCCAACTCTTGGTGGACGTGCATATTCTTTCAAGGATGCAGAAACCGGTGACATCATCGATAACGGTCAGCACGTGTTGATAGTCGGCTACGAACGGACCATGCAGTTTCTCAAGACCATTGGCACTCTCCATCTGCTTTCAATCCAGCCATTACCCGTCTTGATTTTTCATCACCCACAAAAAGGTTTCTGCCGATTTCAGTTGCCCAAACTACCAACCCCGATGCATTTCATCGTTGGGATTCTCCAGAGCAATCTCTTTTCTTTTATGGATCGGTGGAGAATGCTGCGAGCTGGTAAGGACATCCAAGCGGCTGATGTGGAGGATTCGCTAGCGACTATGACCGTCGAGCAATGGCTGGATTCTGTCGGACAGTCCGCCGAATGTAGGCGTTCGTTCTGGGAACCTATCGCAGTTTCCATGATGAATGAGAACCTTGCTACTGCGCCAGCCCTCCCTTTCGTACGATCGCTACGGAAAGCTTTTCTCGGTAATTGGCGAAATGCATGTCTAGCCGTCCCCAACGTTGGCCTGAGTCAATTGTATGTCGAAGGTTCACAGAAATACATTGACACCCACGGCGGCAAAATCAGTTGCGGTGCGGATGTCGTGGAAATTCTTTTCAAAGATTCTCTGGTAGAGCGTGTTAGACTGCGGAACAACGTGGAGGTAGAATGCACTGCACTGATCCTTGCGGTTCCCCCGTACAGGGTACAAGCGCTGTTGCCTGATGCAATGTTGAGGGGTCCCTCTCTTTCCGATATTCAGTCAATCAGATATTCACCGATCATTTCAGCCCATCTTTGGTTCGTAAAGGATTTTATGGATCACGAATTTTGCGGCCTCATTGGCAGGAGGACGCAATGGCTCTTCAACAGAAGAAAAATCATTAAAGAGTCCGGTAAAGGCGGGCACGTTTCTGCGGTGATTAGTGCAGCATATGACTTTGTAGAGTACTCAAATGAGGAGTTGATTCGTTTGACGCTCGAAGACATTCGTAGTGTTTATCCTGCTCTAGCGACTGAGCCTACACACGCGGTCGTGATAAGAGAAAAACGAGCAACTTTCTCGCTGACGCCAAAGACAGAGTATTTGCGACCTCCGCAGGAAACTTCCGTCCCGAACCTCTTTCTAGCTGGTGACTGGACCAATACCGGCTATCCTGCGACCATTGAAGGAGCAATCGTAAGCGCCGAACGATGTGCTGATTTGGCGATGCGGGTGGTTTAATTGTAATTCCCTCACCGCATCAATTTGGTTGAAGTTGGGACAGGTTTCCATCGCATACGCAGAGACTTACTCCCGTTGCTTTTCTTCCGCAAAATCCAGATATTTATCGCGGAACAACAGGTTAGCTCAGTATCATATTAGGTTATGCAATCAGAAAAGTTCGTGTTGCTTGTGGATGACGAACCGGCAAGCTTAAACGCCACGAAGGTGGGGTTGGTCGATAGGGGATTCAATGTAAGGGCTGTTGAAGGAGCGGAAGCGGCATTAAAGGAGATTCGTTCTGAGAAGCCCAGCATTGTTGTTTCTGATCTCGTCATGCCGGGGACGAACGGGTTTGAGCTATTCCAGGAAGTCCAGAAAGGTCCCGAATACCGCTCGATCCCGTTTGTGTTCCTCACTGCCGTTGACGATTATTATGCGAAGAAATTTGGTAAAGAGATCGGTGGAGCTGCCTATATAACTAAACCTGTCGACTTGGACGAACTGGAGAAGATCATTAAAGAAAAACTCGGCGAGTAGTGCATTGACTTGTGGAGGCTTGCGTTCATAGTTAGCATCCCGCAATAAGCGGGATTTTTTATATTTGGTCACCATCTGTTCTGAAGATTTGCTCGGCTTGGCTCGTGAGCGTGTGCTCTCCTACTTTTCATGTATGGGATGTTCGTGCCTTCGGTTATCCTCGAAGTCGGCATTGGTTAGTTTGTGCTCGTAGGGGCCGGCATGCAGGTGGTTGAACTTCCCCCCAAAATTTGTTACTCTACACCGACCTATTACACACCTCTCCAATTATTCCTAATAACACAGACGTTCGATGAACCCGGTAATCCTCCTACGCCACGGCGAATCGCAGTGGAATTTGGAGAACCGTTTCACAGGATGGGTTGATGTACCTCTTTCCCAGAAAGGCATCGAAGAAGCGCGGAACGCTGGTGAGAAACTGAAAAGCTTTAGGTTCGACAGGGCTTTTACGTCAGTTCTGAAGCGCGCAAAAGATACGCTTGACATCGTGCTCGATATCATCGGTCAAAAAGATATTCCGATTGATTATCACCATGCGTTGAACGAACGTCACTACGGTGACTTGCAAGGTTTGAACAAGGCTGAGACTGCGCGGAAGTATGGCGATGCGCAGGTGAAAATCTGGCGAAGAAGCTATGATGTTAGCCCACGAAACGGTGAAAGTCTTAAGGACACCGCTGAAAGAACCTTGCCCTATTGGAAAAAAAAGATCCTGCCTTGTGTAACGAAAGGTGAACGGATCATCATTTCTGCACATGGAAACAGTCTTCGTGCGTTGGTGATGCACCTTGACAACCTCTCAAAAGAAGAAGTGCTGGAACTCAATATCCCAACGGGAGTTCCACTTTTGTATGAGTTCGACGCTTCCGGGAAACCGACCTCCCATAAATACCTCTGAGAACGTCATCCTTATGCTCCGATTTTCCTTTTTATGGCTCGTCTGGATCACGCTGCCTCTGTCGCAAACGAGTAGACAAATTCCTCCTATGAAGATCTCCCTTGATGGCCAATGGTTGTTTAAAGCCGATCCCGAAAAAGCTGGTGTAGACGACAAGTGGTACGCTGAGGAGACTGACCGTTCTGAATGGCAAACGGTTCAAGTCCCGAATTTCTGGAAGGAATACCCCGGTCTCGCTGCATACGCCCATACAAAGAGAATTGGTGGTAAGGATAGAAATCGTATAGTATTTGTATAATGAAGATTAGTATTCCATGTTTTGATTGATCCTATTGAAAATCGCTTGGTACGTTAAGATACGAAAATTGTATAGGACAGTGCAGTGATATCGCTGATTTTCCACTGCTTGATTTCCCCCGACGATTCTTGTAACTTTACCTGAAGGAACGAAATTGCTATGGCATACTGGTTGTTGAAGACTGAGTCTTCGGTTTACTCGTACGGCGACCTTGAGCGGGACAAAAAGACGGTTTGGGATAGTGTGGCTAACAACACTGCGTTGAAGAACCTGAGAGCTATGAAAAAGGGGGACCGCGTGTTCATTTATCATTCCGGGGATGAGAAATGTATCGTCGGGATTGCCGAGATAGTGTCCGGAGCGTATCCGGATTCTCAGAAAACCGATTCAAGATTTGTCGTTGTTGACCTCAAACCAAGAAAGAGACTAAGGAACACCGTGCCGCTTGCTGACATAAAAGCAAGAAAAGGGTTCAGGGATTTTGCCTTAGTTCGCATCCCACGTCTTTCCGTCATGCCTGTTTCTGCTGGACAGTGGAAAACGCTACTGTCGATGTCTGACTGAGCCTACCTCCGATGGAATTCCTGTTGTTGTTAGGAAAAATTGCAACTGTCTTTGGACTAGTGTTCCTCAACGGCTTTTTCGTTGCAGCTGAATTTGCAATTGTCAAGGTTCGGGCAACCCAGATCGAGCCGTTAGTCAAAACTGGAAGCAAACGGGCCCGCAAAGCTGAGAATATCATCAATCATCTTGATACGTACCTCTCAGCAACTCAGCTAGGTATTACACTGGCGAGCCTTGGATTAGGCTGGATCGGCGAACCATTTATAGCGCATCTATTGGAACCGCTGTTCATATGGGTGGGAATCACTCAGCCCGCAATTGTGACCTCCATCTCATTTGCAGTTGCGTTCTCAATAATTACGTTTCTCCATATCGTGCTCGGAGAACTTGCTCCCAAATCGCTCGCCATCCAGCGCCCTCAGGGGACAACGCTAACTTTAGCATCGCCCCTCCATTTTTTTTTCGTCCTGTTTCGTCCGTTCATCTGGGTGCTCAACGGAACAGCGAACTTTTTTCTCAGACGTGTCGGCATCGCTCCTGTAGGTGAAAGCGACCTGGCACATTCAGAGGAGGAACTGCGCCTGCTGCTGGGCAAAGGGAAGACCATCTCCAGCACCGGCAAAAGCATCTTGCTGAAGGCAATGGAGTTGCGCAAAAGGATGGTACGGGAAGTAATGGTACCTAGAACCGATATCGCTTTCCTCTCAACAGAAAAGACGATTGAGGAGAGTATCGCGATCGCCTCGGAGAATCAATTTACACGGTATCCGTTATGCGAGAAAGATTTGGATAATGTAATAGGCATGATTCATCTCAAAGATCTGTTCAAGCTAAAGGGCACGCAGGGAGATGGGACAGAGTTGCGGAGAATCAAGCGTGAGATGATTTTCGTTCCGGAGACAACCTCGCTTGAAAGGATCCTCAATACCTTCTTGGCCAAGCACATTCTGATGGCAATTGCTGTTGATGAATATGGTGGTACTGCCGGTCTTGTGACTCTTGAGAATGTACTTGAGGAGCTGGTTGGTGAAATACGCGACGAATTTGATGTGGAGCCATTGATGGTGCAAAAGGTTTCCGACTCGGAATATTTGGTTGACGGAACGATGCCACTGCACGACTTTGCTCGCATGTTCGAGGTTGCCCCGAACTCAAAGGATGTCGTCACTGTCAGCGGGTACGCAATCCAAATTCTCGGCGATGTTCCTGTGAAAGGCACAACGCTTCAGATTGGCAGCTGGCTTGGCACAGTAGAGGCAACGGAAGGGAGCAAAGTGAAAACACTCCGCTTAAGGAAACTTCTGTTGCCAGATAAGGTTCCTGAAGCATAGGCTTTTGAAGAAATGCGGCCTCAATTGTTTTCTCTGATTGGCTTACAAAGTAGGAGAGGAATGAGTTACGCGATGCTTTTTCTTCTCGTTCTAGTCTTCTCTGGATCTTCTCTCCACGCACAATATTATGACGACAGACCATACCAGCAATCACATGCTCGTTATCTAAGTGCAGGGTTCCTATACAGTGCGTTTAATCGAAGGAGTTCCAACCGAGTGGCTGACTCCCTGGCAATAGAATTCAACCGAATCATGCCAGTAGTTGCGTACCGGCAAGGGCTGCTTGAGATTGCGTTTGGTTATACCCGGTATACATTACAAGGGGAATCTCGTTCGGCCATTTTCTTTGGAGGAACTTATTCGAATGAGCTTCTGCTCACTGGGAGCCGGGGTAGCGCCCTCCTTTTGCCAGTTCTATTGTCCACCGATTTTACAAAGGCTGAAGGAAACAGTACGGTGCGTGAGGACTTCAATATCGCAAGCGTTGGGATCGGTGGTGGTCTGAAGTATCGATATTTTCATGAGACTATTGATCTGTCTTTGAGGGCGGTAGAAGTTATCCATTTCAGTTTCGAAGGACTTGGTGTGGGAAATGGGTTCTCTGCTGCGACTATTGCTGAAGTTGCGTTCCTTCTCAAGGATGCTCTTGTGTTGGATGGGATTGTGTTCGGCTACCGCTTTCGGCTGCAGACTTGGTCCATGGACAACACTGATTTCAATTATAGATCCATCTCACATGGACCATTTGTTGGAGTGATGTTCTAGATTCATTTCATGTATCCATGCGGGGATAAGAGAAACAAAGAGGAAAATTGTCCTTGCTAATGTACTTGCAATACTTCATCGTTGTTCTTCTGCTGAGTGTGCCGTGGGTAAGTGTAATATCCATTGGTACAAAGCGGAGAAGACGAAACGATTGTGGTCGCTTGGTGGAATCTCGAAAACCTTTTTGATACAACAAATGATGTAGACCGGCTTCTGCAGTTCGGAAGTGATGACGAGTTTACTCCGCAGGGAACCAAAGAGCGGACATTGAATCGCTATGAACAAAAACTTCGCAATGTGGCTTCGGTCATCAGTTTGATGAACGACGGTGAAGGGCCTGACATTCTGGGGGTGTGCGAAGTAGAGCATGAGCATGTCTTGCGTGAACTCGCTCGAAGGTACCTTGCAGACATGAACTACGAGGTCGTGTATCATGAATCACCTGATGCGCGGGGAATCGATGTTTCGTTCATTAGTATAAGGCCGACGTTCTTGAGCTTCTTTCGTGGGGCTACAGGAAGGTCCCCCTTCCAGCCGATGGACCACCGACGCGTGATATCGTCTTTGCCGAATTCCAGTGTGAATCAGGCCGACTTGTTTGCATTGGCAATCATTGGCCTTCTCGAAGAGGCGGCGCTGAAGAATCTGAACCGCGGCGGGTCCTCGCTGCAAAGATCTGTCGAGCTGTGGTGGATTCTATTCTTTACAGCTCACCATCAAAAAATATCGTTGTTACGGGTGACTTTAATGACTACCCAACGGATATCTCTATGACCAGCTTCCTGAGGGCCTCCCTAGATAGCCAGGCAGTGCGCGAGGAGCCTACGTCCCTGCTGTATAATTGTATGGCTGAATGGAATGCGGATACGACTCGGGGGACGTATCTGTATCGGGGTCAGTGGAATGTTTTGGACCACTTTGTCTATCCTCGAGTTTACTGGGGGCAGGGGTAATGCGGTTTCAAGGTGTTGACATATACGACCGTGAATTTCTGAAGGAGAAAAGCGGCCCTCATGCTGGCGCACCGTGGCCCACGTATGGTGGCAGGGAGTATTTAGGTGGTTATAGCGACCAATTTCCTGCTTCGCATCGGCGTCATGGACAATGATGGTGAGCGGGAGTGATACACGGACTTGTTTTTCGGCTCGATGACTGATAAATTGTGATTAAGGATATTCGGTCACGTGTTGATGCGGGTATTCGTAGTATGAGATGATCACAAGTAAAGATAGTCTAGATGTTTTCTGTCCTTCGGGGGGACTACAAAAGTGTGCTAGCTGTAGAGATATAGTGAAACACCATAAACGGCAGGATAATGGGTTGCTTGCAGCAAGTGAAGATGAGGAGACGACCCTTGGCGAGGTTGTTCAGCAGGGAAAAAATGGGCAAATTTCGGCTTGCATTTTGCAAGACCACTTAATATATTGACAGTTAACAAGTTGCCCGTCTTTCTCCCTGTTGTATGAGTCTCATCGTGCACATTGCAAGAGTGTGACCGATTTCCGCCTTGGGAAAAACCAAAACTTCTAGATAACCTTGTCAGGATGGCGGAATTGTCAACACTTTACCATAGGAGTTGACCCCCACTTTGAGACGGCATAAGTCAAGTAAAACGTCACGTGCACTATCCCCACCATGGTTACCAGCATTCAGGGGACAACTACATCGTCGCAGATGCTATTCATGCGAGATCAGTTCCTTATCTTGCCCAGCATGGATCGTTAAATAACCAATAGTATCGGTCAGTTCTTCGGAGATACAATGGCACATAAGATAACAACACTGCAGGGCGGCACAATCGGCGTGATTGAAGCGAAGGGCTCGTTGGTGGGAGGAGAGGAAACTGACGAGCTGCGCAATGCCGTGACAGATTTTAATGACCAAGGAAACAAAAAACTTATCATCGACCTCAGTAAAGTAACATACATGAACAGTACGGCTATCGGCGTGCTTGTTTCCGCACACATGACGTACTCGAAGAACAAGGGGCAGGTGAAACTTTGTGGTATCAACAAGAACATCAACAACATATTTGTGATCACGAAACTCACTCTAGTTTTTGATGTGTGTGAAACCCGTGACGCCGCGGTCAAGAGTTTTGAACAAGCTAAGGTTTGACACACCCGGATTGGATAAATAGACATAATTAATAACTCACTTTAAAACTTACCAAAGGAGTTCATCGATGAAGCAATCTGTTTTTCTTAGTGCGGTCATCATTATTACGTTGGCCGTTGCGATTTCCATCTGGTGGTTCATTCTTGGAAATCCAGAAAATTTCAAGGATGGCACAACACGTCAGGTTCCTAACAACATAATGGGCACAGTTCACACCGGCGGATATGTTGTTCCGTTTCTGATCTGCCTCACGCTTATGAATCTTACGCTGATCTTCGAGCGCATGTTCTCGCTCAGAAAGGCAAACGGACGTGCAGCCCTCCCCCTGTTCCTAAAGTCTGTGCAGCGTAAGCTCATGGACGGTAAAGTTGATGAAGCCATACGGGCTTGTGACTCGCAGCGCGGGTCCGCCGCCGCCATCATCCGCACTGGGCTGGAACGATACAAAACGCTGGTAGCGGATAGGAAACTGGATGCAGAGAAAAGAATGTCTGAAACCCAGAGGTCGATTGAAGAGGCGACAAGTCTAGAAACGCCGTTACTGGAGCGCAATCTCGTTGTTTTGTCGACGATCGCGTCGATTGCGACGATGGCAGGACTCTTGGGGACAACCATCGGCATGATTCGTGCGTTTGAGGCTCTTGCTAGAGCAGGTGCGCCTGACGCAATCCAGCTTTCAATCGGAATCTCGGAGGCGTTGATCAATACCGCGTTGGGGCTGTTGGCTGCCATGATAGGGATTTTGGCGTACAATTATTTCACAACGAGGGTGGACAATTTCACATACATGATCGACGAAGCAAGTTACAACGTTGTTCAGATATTGAACACAAAGTCCACTGAGTAATACCGGAGCGCGAACGACATGCCAAGAATTAAAGTACGCCGTGTCGGAATCAGGATCGACATGACACCACTAGTGGATATTGCGTTCCTGCTACTGACGTTCTTCATGATGACGACGCAATTCAAGCCCCTTGAAGAGGTGGAAATAATCTTGCCATCGTCACACTCGGAGTTCAAGCTGCCGGAATCCGATGTCATGACGATAAACATCGGTGAGGACGGCAGGATATTCCTCGGTTTTGACTCACAGATATTGCGTGGGCGGCTTTTTGGTGAAGAGAATAAGTTGAAGCTGAGCATAGAGGTTCCCAAGAATCAGCTTGCCAACCTCCTCATCAAGGCCCGGACAGCAAACCCGAAGCTGCGCACGGTGATCAAGGGGGATAGACGTGCTGAGTATGGGATTGCGGAGGATGTCATGAATATCCTACAGAAAACAAAGATTACACGATTCAATCTTGTTACGAATCTGTCAACTAAAGATCGTACAAGCTTGTAGCGGGTTTCTTAGTACGCGGAACAAAATTCTATTCAGGAGGATTTAATATATGGGCGCTGTAGGAGATCTTGCTCAAGAGCCAAGAAAACGCGGCAAAGGGAAAAAACGGAAAAAGTCTAGGAGGATCGGAATACGTATTGACATGACACCACTGGTGGACATCGCGTTTCTGCTCCTCACATTCTTTATGATGACAACAACAATGGCTCGTCCGCAGACAATGGAGATCAATCTTCCGCCAGCAGATGTGGAAGTTGAGATTGCAGAATCCAATCTCCTCACGCTGCGGGTGAATGAAGAAGGGGAGATTTTCTGGAGTATTGGAATTGAAGCGCCGGAGAAACTTGAGTTCGAGAATCTCCGTAGATTCTTGAGAGATCGCTCTAGCACCAACCCTAATCTTGTCACGTTGGTGAAGATTGACCGGTCGGGGAAATACGAGATGATGGTGAACTTGATGGACGAGCTCAATCTCGCTGATATTCAGCGTTTCAGCCTTACACCTTTACTTGAGAGAGACAAGGAGCTCTTGGCTAAAGTGAAATCATAAGAAATGAAGTCACATCTGGAGGGAGAGTAACCATGACCACAGCGTCTATAGCAACTAGTGTTCACGGTGTCGACTACGGTGCTGTTGAGTTAAAGCGGGTTCTTCAGAAGTACTGGGTGTTGGGACTTTCAATTTCCATTACGATTCACTTCATCGCAGTAGGTACGTATTATTTGGTGGGAATCCTTGGCCAGGAAGAGGAACCTGCGGTTATGGTCCGAATCATGAAGTACAGCGACCTTGGTCCACCACCGTCCATAGCAAATGTGAATACACCTCCCCCAATTGCTGTTTCAGCTCCTGTTGCAAAGCCGACAGTGGGGGCGCCAGTTCCTGTGCCTGACGCCGAGGTGAGCCCAGAGCAGACCATTGCTACTCAGACTGAAATGAGTCAGCAAATAGCTCCGGTGATGGAAACAGGCGAAGGTGAGTTCGCAATTGTGCCGGACATTTTTATTGAAGATGATACACCCCCGGCAGATTTCGTGCCGGTGGAGAAACAGCCCCAGATTGTAAAAAAGGTTAAGCCTGTATACCCGGACTTGGCGATGCGGGCTGGACTCGAGGGAAAAGTGTGGGTGAAGATCTGGGTTGACAAGGAAGGAAAAGTGAGAGAGGTTCGAATTCTCAAGAGCGACGCTGAGATATTTGATGAACCAGCAATTGAGGCAGCAAAGCAGTTTATCTTCACGCCGGCCTATATGAACAAAGGCCCAGTGTCTGTTTGGGTCTCCGTTCCGTTCAAATTCCAGCTCGCTGACCGAAACTAAGACGCACTGCTGGCTCGATTGTTCCATTTCAATTTTCGTACGCTGAGAAGCAGAAGGGGAAGGACACCATCACTGCCTTCCCCTCTTTTTTGGTTTTGAGAGAGCAAGGCTTTGAGTCTTCCCGCTGTTTTTAGGTATACAATTTTTGGGCTATCGGTTGCTGTGATGGTATTGGGTGTGCTCTTCATGTTTGGAGTGATTGGTCCGGCTAACATACCGGAACAATTTCGTATGATAATGGGTGCAGTCATCTTTCTCTACGGCGCGTACCGATTTACGGTTGCCTATTTCAGAAGGTCACAACAATAGTTACTAAATGCAGCACTACATTCGAGTTGTCTTGTTGGGGACTTTATTTGTTGTCGCTGCTATAGGATGTGAGCAACGGCGGGATGTGTCTACAACCAGAGGATCGGTCACAATTGAGTGTGATGAGTCGCTCATGCCGGTAATGCAATTGCAGGCTGAGGATTTCGAACGCTCATACACAGAGGCCGCGGTGAGGCTTCGTTCTGTGCAGGCGCGGGAAGCAATTGCCGACTTTGTGGATGACAGTGTTAGAGTTATCGTAACTGCAAGACCGTTTAATAAGGAGGAGCGGGATGTTATTGCTACTGCGAAGATTGAGTATAAGGAATTTAACGTCGCACTTGATGCTGTAGCAGTGATCATGCACAAGGATAACCCGACAAAAGAACTCCGTATCAGTGAGCTTGACAGTATTTTTTCTGGTTTCAGCACGCGATGGTCATGGAAAACGCGAAACAATCTAATTGACGTAGCAATTTGTGGACTAAACTCCAGTACGAACGAAGTGTTTCGATCTGCAATATTGGAGGACAAGACGTTCACACTTACGGCTACGCGCTTCGATTCCAGTCAAATGCTTGTTGAATATGTTCTCACCAATCCTAATGCGATCGGGATTGTTGGTCTGAGTTGGTTAAGGGACTACGACGGACAACTACGTGTCGCTGGACTGGGTGACCCGAATGGACGGCCGGATTCAACTCAGCCCATGGGTCGGTACTATCCTCCGCTGCAAGCCCATGTATATCGTAAGTATTATCCTATTACCACGCCTGTCTATATATACACCCGGGAGATCCTTATGGATGTGGGCTTAGGATTCATCGCTTACGTCAGCAGCATTCAGGGACAAAAGATTTTCCAAGTGCATGGATTGGTGCCTGCAACCATGCCTGTTCGTTTGGTAGTAACTACCTCAGAGCCGGTCAAATAACATGATGCGAACCATACTCTGGATTCTCCTCGTAGTTACAGCCCATGCTGGCGTGGCACAAGATATCTACAACAAGGCGAGAGCCTCTCTGAGCGCTGGTGATACGGCTGCTGCTGTTGCGGGCTTCGAGGACGCGCTAAAGGCAAGGCAGAAGGTGGCAGAGTCGAACTATCACCTTGGTGCGATCGTGTATGCACGGGGCAAAGTTGACGATGCAATTCGTTATCTCAAGGCATCATTGGAAGTTGATGATGAAAATGTCGACGCACTGAAGCTTCTTGGTGATGCATTCCTTGATAAAAATGATGTGTCGAATGCATTGGTCAACTACCAGAGCGCCGCTAATCTAGAGCCCAAAGATCCAGAAGTTGCTGCGGCGTTTGGAATTGCGTTATTGGCGGCGGATTCCATCGATGCTGCAATTGTTCATCTTAGTCGTGCAAAGGAGTCTGCTCCCGACAATCCTGCGCTCTACGTTGCACTCGGTGATGCCTATTTGAAGCAGAGGGTGACCGTTCTAGGCATCAGCAATTACCAAAAAGCGGTTGAACTCGATCCGAATAATTTTGAAACCCGCTTTAAACTTGCGCGGACATTTGAGAATGACAAGCAGTACAACGAAGCGGTGAAGGAGTACCGCGCAATCCAGGAAATCGACTCAACGTTTGCTGAAGCATATTTTCAAGAGGGAAGCATCTGGTACCGGGCAAAGCAATACCGAAACGCACTCGGCCCTCTAAAGAAGTATATTCATCTGAGGCCAGAATCCTTCGAGGGGACGCTCATGTATGCGCAAGCTCTCTCTGCTGCTAACGATCATGCAGAAACTGCAAAGATAGCCTTTCAGGCACTGGGACTTAATTCGACCGCGGTTGAAACTTGGAGGTTGTACTTCCACTCTCTGGTGGAGATCAAGGATTTTGACAAAGCGGAGAGTGCCCTGAAGAGCCTCCAGAAACGGGGAGCTCTGGAAGTTGATGACTATCTGAAATTGGGCAAAATGTACTTTGGCCTGAAAAAGGAAGAAGAAGCACTCGATTGGTACCTCAAAGCTATCGAGGTCGATTCTGCAAATTGCGATCCCTATTTTAACCTCGGCTCCCTTTACATGAAAAAGCAAATGTACGCTGAGGCAGCAAAGATGTTTGAAAGGAAGATAGTATGCAATCCTCACTCCCTTAGTTCGTACTTGAACGCTGGCGCGAGCTACATGCAAATAAAAAACTATGGGAGGGCTCGCGAGCTCTTTCTGAAGAGCATTGAATTGAAATCGGACTACCTACAAGGTCGTCTCTGGCTTGCCAGGTACTATTCGCAAGTGGATTCGCTGGATAACGCAGTCGAACAGTATGACGAGGTGCTGAAGGAAGTGGGCGGTGATCCGTCCCAAAAGAAAATCGCTGGCGAAGCACATAGTCTAAAGGGGACGGCCTATTTCATTAAGCAACAATATTCGAGGGCGATTGACTCGTACAGCAAAGCGCTTGCGAACGGTTACGAGAATGCCAGCGTGCATTTGTCTCTGGGGCAGGCTATTTTTCTTACCCTTGATCCGAAAGGGGACAGAGCGGAGAATCGGAAGAAAACTGAAGAAGCGGTGAAACACTTCAGGAGGTGCATTGTGTTGGAATCCGGTAATCCCCAAGGTCACCTATGGCTTGGCCAAGGTCTGATTCAGTTGCGAATTGAGGGGGAAAACGAATTGAACAAGGATCTCACAGGGAAAGCATGCGCTGAATTCAAGAAAACACTCAAGCTCGACCCCGGAAATGAGGACGCAAAGAAAGCTATTTCGCGCTATGGTTGCTGAGTTCTGCTTGTGAGGATGCCACTGTTCATAGCGTCGGTTGAAGAACAACCGATGGCGACGAACTCAGATTGGTCGTGGCGCCGCGCTATCCGGCGGGAATAAGATCATTACGCGTTGCACCGCTGCTTTTCTTTCTGAACTAACCTCCCTTTGTTAGTTATTCACTGGTTCCCTTCCACAACGCACTGGAAAATCTTGCTCATTTGATGTTTTTTCGATATACTTGTGTCCTCAAAATTCGGTGGCCGAGTAAGCATTCTTAGCTCACGTCTGCGATATGCTCAGGCTCCTGTAAGCTCGCAAGGCTGAGCGGCCACAAATGTCGTGCACTATCAGCAGCAGACGCGACGTTCGGGTCACGGTGCCGTAGATATTTACCTAAGGATTCAATAGTTGGAGTAATTTGCTGTATGGAAACATTGACTATGCTTTCACCGGTTCTTGGTTTGTTGGGTCTCGTCGTGGCATTAGCCATCTATTTTTCAATTAAACGGCAACCAGCAGGTAGTGAATTGATGCGTGATCTTGCTGACCAGATACATGTTGGTGCGATGACGTTTCTGAAGCGTGAATACCTTGTTCTTGTCTTTTTTGTCGCCATCGTTGCAGTACTACTTGGTGTGTTTTTGCAGTGGCAAACAGCATTGGCATTCTTAAGTGGAGCGACTTGCTCCGTGCTTGCAGGTTTTTTCGGGATGCAGGCGGCGACCAAGGCGAATGTTCGCACTGCGCAGGCAGCGAAGGAAAAGGGGCAGGGAAAAGCGTTGCTCATAGCATTTAGCGGCGGAGCCGTCATGGGTGTGAGTGTGGCGAGTCTCGGTCTAATTGGCGTTGGAGTATTCTTCATGTATTTCGGCCAGCCTGAGACGGCGAAGATAATCAACGGTTTTGCGATGGGCGCAAGCTCGATCGCTCTCTTCGCGAGGGTCGGCGGTGGCATCTTCACGAAGGCGGCGGATGTTGGTGCCGATCTTGTGGGAAAGATTGAAGCTGGAATTCCTGAGGATGACCCGCGCAATCCTGGTGTTATTGCAGACAACGTGGGTGACAACGTGGGTGACGTGGCTGGAATGGGCGCGGATATTTTTGCGTCGTACGTAGGGTCTATCATTGCGACCATAGCAATTGGCGCAACGTTGCTTCCCGAAGGACTGTCACTGTTGCAGGCAAATCCTGAAGGAGGAAGTCAAAGCATCGACATGAAGGCAATTCTCATGTCGCTTCCGATCATCCTTGCAGTCATCGGTCTTGTCTCTTCTTTTGTTGGTATTGGTTCCATGAGAATACTGAAGCAATACTCCCCCGCTGCTGCATTGCGATACTCGACCTTCATTGCCGCAGGTCTGTTTCTGGCCGGCGCGTATTGGTATGTTGCGACTCATGATGTTAGCAACAATGTTTTCTGGGCGATATTTTTTGGCGCGATCGCTGGCATTCTCATTGGACTAATAACTGAGTATTACACATCTTCCCGGCCTGTCAGGCGAATTGCTTTTGCCAGTAAGACAGGCCCTGCTACTAACATCATCGATGGTCTCGCGGTCGGATTGGAGTCGACTGCGCTTCCTGTGCTTGCGATCTGCGTCGCAATCTTTGTTGCAAATTATGTCGCGGGGTTGTATGGAATCGGCATTGCGGCTGTTGGGATGCTTGCCACAGTTGGTATCACAATGTCGGTTGATGCATATGGACCAATTGCCGACAATGCTGGTGGCATTTCCGAAATGTCCGGCCTGGGCCCCGAGGTACGAAAGATCACGGATGGTCTTGATGCGTTAGGAAACACGACGGCTGCAATCGGAAAGGGATTTGCCATCGGCTCAGCTGCGCTGACTGCCCTCGCCCTGTTTGCCGCCTACTCACAAGCGGTCTCAGCATCGAGTGGGATTCCATTACAGATTGCTATCACGGATCCATTGGTTTTTGTCGGGCTCTTTATCGGCGGCATTCTTCCGTTTTTCATAGCATCGTTGACAATGACTGCTGTTGGCCGCGCGGCTGGAAAGATGGTAGCTGAAATCCGTCGGCAGTTCCGTGAAATTCCTGGGCTGCTCGAAGGGAAACCAGGTGTGAAGCCCGATGCAGCGCGCTGCGTTGACATCTCAACCACCGCTGCTTTACGTGAGATGATCCTCCCCGGAATCACTGCAGTAATTGCACCAGTGGCAATTGGATTCCTTCTTGGACCTTCGGCCCTGGGCGGTATGCTTGCCGGTGCTACGGTGACGGGAGTTCTCCTTGCACTGATGATGGCAAATGCAGGTGGCGCGTGGGATAACGCCAAGAAGGCGATCGAAAGAGGAGAGATTGAAGGAGAAAGGAAGGGCTCAGATGCTCACAAAGCCTCAGTGGTGGGCGATACGGTTGGAGATCCATTCAAGGATACATCTGGCCCGTCAATGAACATCCTCATTAAACTGATGTCCGTGGTTTCACTTGTTATCGCGCCGCTACTTGTATAGACATGAAGAACCACAAAATGAACGAAGCCGTCTGAAGAGAAGTTACAGAGCGGCTTCTTAGTTATTGTGCCTTTTCAAGATTGAAGTCACCGCTGAGGTGGTGCAAGATCAATTTTCTCGAGAAGGGATCGAATGATCATCGCAGTTGCTCCCCATATCGTGTGCTTACCGCTCTCGTAATACCAGACCTCGCGTTTCCTTCCTTGGAATTCTCGCAGCTCCATCCTTCCGTTCGCAGGGTCAGCAAAGAACAGGAGTGGCAAGTGGAACACCTCCTCAACCTCGATATCGTTTACTCGTAGTTGTGGCAGGTTCTCTATTATCCCAACAACGGGCGTTATGACGAAGCCGGTCGGTGTTGGCAGGTCGTCCAGCAGGCCGACCGTCTCGACCGCAGCTACCGGAATTCCGACTTCTTCGTGTGCCTCTCGCAATGCTGCATGGACAACGTCAGGATCGTCATCATCCACCATCCCTCCGGGAAACGATATCTGGCCTTTGTGTGTCTCTACTACTTCAGTCCTTTTTGTAAACAAGAGTTCGTACGTGTCGTTCGCCCGGACGATTGGAACAAGTACGGCCGCCCTGTGAAACCCATCTATCATGACCTCTGTTCTTGTTCCAGTTGCAAGCCGTGACTGGAGAAGCTCTCGGATTTCTCTTACTGATAAGACCTTCATGCAATTAAAATAGGGAACATTGTCCGAATTCGCAAAATTGGTTCAGTTCCATATGGTGATCCTTTGCATGTCGGGACTTTCATGTGTATCTTGATGAAGAATAGAAACACTTTGTGGAGCTTCATGTCGTCATCGCAAAAATATATTCTGATAGCAGTATCTATCGCGTTGTTTGTTGTTCTCTACCACAGTGCATCCGGTTGGGGATGGGATTCGCACAGGTTCATAAATAGAAAGGCTGTCTATCATCTTCCAAATGAAATGATACTTTTTATTCAAGATAGCTCCTTCTTTGCGGCCCATTCCGTCGATGCAGACCAGCGACGGGATCCTGCCGACACTAGCCTGTATGGCGAGGCACCACGACATTACCTTGACATCGATGATTATCCCGATTTTCACAGTCTAACCCGTGATTTGGATTCATTGATTGCTCGGTACGGATGGGATCGTGTGAAGGAGAATGGGACGAATCCATGGGCGACGGTCTGGAATCTGGACTCATTGGTGGATCAGCTTGCTCGCGGGGATTGGGCTGCCGCAAAACTTACAGCAAGTGACATTGGACATTATGTTGGCGATGCACACCAGCCGTTGCATTGCACAAGAAATTACAACGGACAGTACACGAACAACTATGGTATCCATTCCCGGTACGAGACTACAATGTTGAGTTCATCGTACTACCTCTCGTCATTGCATATTGTTCCCGATACAGTTGTGTACATTGCAGATCCCGTGGAGTACGCTTTTGATTACATTATCCACTCCAATAGTCTGATTGATACCATCCTTCAGGGCGACGACTATGCAAAGGCCGTGTCCGGATGGAATGGCTCGGGAAATGCTCCGCCTGCTTATTATGCTGCCCTCTGGGACAGAACTCGTGCGATGACGCTTGATCAGATGCAGCGGGGCACCCAGGCTATTGCAAATTCGTGGTACTCCGCTTGGGTGGATGCCGGATTGATTGTCCCAACTAGTGTGGAACCTCCTCCTGAACCACGACCGAAAGATTTCAACCTCAGGCAAAACTATCCAAATCCGTTCAACCCTGGCACCACCATCTCATACCGCCTCGCTGTCGGAGGAACGGTGTCACTCAAAGTCTTCTCGATGACTGGGGAAGAAATAGCTACGTTGGTTCGCGAGGATCAATCCGCGGGCAATCATGCTTTGGCCTTTGACGGTTCAGGACTCGCAAGCGGTGTCTATTTGTATGAGCTTAGGCTCGGCGGCTTTTCTCAAACAAAGAAGTTACTGCTTCTCAGGTAATCCAGGCATTCTCTGCCGGATTGTAATTAAGTAGTGTCGTCTCGCCCTGCGAAAGTCTACGCACTCAGTATAATGCCCTCCACGAGTTTCTGTTCAAACTAGTTCCGCTTTTAGGTATATTATTGCAGATCGCGGTTTTCCATGTGATTGATTTTGTAATCTGCCTCTTGGAGGAATAAAATGACAAGAAAAGAAATCCGGATCGAAGGAATGACGTGCGATCACTGCGTCATGGCCGTGAACAAGGAGCTTGCAAAGGTTCCTGATTTGCACATAATTAATGTAAGGATCGGCTCGACCTATCTAGAGTTCGATGAATCAAAGGTGAACATGTCTCACATCAATGCGGCTGTCGAAGAGGCCGGATACAAGATAACCATATGATTACAGCATTAGCTGGAGACGGGCTGGTGAAGATATGGTAACGTCGAACAAGACATTTGACCATTTGCAGACCTTGACGCTTCCCGTTGAGGGAATGTCATGCGCGAGCTGCGTTCTTCGCGTTGAAAAGGCGCTGAAGAAAGTGAATGGTGTCTCCAGTGCCACCGTCAACCTTGCAAACGAGAAAGCCACGATTGAATTCGATACCGCAAAAGCGACGGTCGAACAACTGCAGGGAGCTGTGGCGGAGTCAGGTTACACACTACGTATCCCGAAAAGCACTGAGGCCCCCGGTGAACAAGAGATGGAGCAGGCCAAAGGTGTAGCTGACAAACACCTCATGAGCGAGCTGATCTTAAGTGCAGCTTTTACACTTGCTATCATGGTCCTCAGCATACTGGGTATGGCTGATAGGTTGCCGTTCACGTTTGATACAATGAACAAGATTCTCTTGGTATTGGCGACGCCTGTGATGTTCATTGCGGGCCGGAGGTTCTTCATGGGTGCCTGGGCAACGGCGAAGCATTTTACTGCCGACATGAACACGTTAATTGCAGTTGGGACCGGTGCAGCATACGCGTACAGCGTGACAGCGGTACTCTTCCCGGTAGTAGTTGGGACTGCCGGTGCAACGCCTCATGTCTATTTTGACACGGCCGTTGTGATCATCACATTGATATTACTGGGCAGGTATCTGGAGGCGACTGCCAAAAGCAGAACCTCAGATGCAATCAAGAAACTGCTAGGGTTGCAGCCTAAGACAGCGCGTGTGGTGCGCGACGGTAGTGACACAGATGTTTCAATCGATGACGTGCTCTTGGAGGATATCGTTATTGTGAGACCGGGAGAAAAAATTCCCGTTGACGGTATCATTACAAAAGGCTTGACAAGTATTGATGAGTCAATGGTGACAGGGGAAAGTCTTCCTGTTGAAAAGAGTGTAGGTCACAAGGTTGTAGGCGGGACAATCAACAAGAACGGCAGTATCGAATTTCGTGCTACGGCAGTCGGTAAGAACACCGTGCTTGCTCAGATCGTGAAGCTTGTGGAAGAGGCACAAGGCTCGAAAGCGCCGATACAGAGGCTTGCGGACAGGATTGCTTCCGTGTTTGTGCCCATTGTTATCGGTATTGCGCTACTGACGTTTTCGCTTTGGTTTTTCGTTGGTCAAAGCAGCTTCACGTATGCGATGGTCAATTTTATTGCTGTGCTTATTATTGCGTGTCCTTGTGCTCTTGGACTTGCAACACCGACGGCAATTATGGTTGGAACCGGAGTCGGAGCCAGGCTTGGTGTCCTCATCAAGAACGCAGAGAGCCTGGAGCGGACACACAAAATTCAGACAGTCATACTGGACAAGACCGGGACTATCACTGAGGGGAAGCCTTCAGTGACGGACGTGATGACATTCAGTGGTTTTGAGCAAACGCGGGTTTTGCAAGCGGTGGCGTCGGTGGAGAAACAATCGGAACATCCTCTCGGCCAGGCAATAGTGGAATATGCTGTTAAGAAGAACATCCCCTTGGCTCCCACAGATGCTTTCCAGTTATCGACAGGTCTCGGAGTAACGGCTGTGGTTGATGGGAACACTGTGGCCGCAGGTAACATGTCTTTTATGAAGGAACATGTTTCCTATCTTGATGAACATGGAGAAGTTGCCGACCGTTTCTCTAACGAAGGGAAGACTCCGATCTTTATCGCTATCAATGGGAAGGTTGCTGGTCTCATTGCCATCGCAGACACGATTAAAGCTACTGCGCCGGAAGCGATCAAGAAATTGCAGGCAATGGGCCTTGAAGTCATAATGCTCACGGGGGACAACGAACGGACTGCAAAGGCCATTGCGGTGCAAGCAGGTCTTGACCGATTGATTTCGCAAGTGAAGCCTGACGAGAAGTTACACCATGTGAAAGTCATCCAGGGTGAAGGGAAGTTCGTTGCGATGGCAGGCGATGGAATCAATGACGCTCCCGCACTCGCTCAGGCTGATGTTGGCATTGCAATGGGGACCGGTACCGATATTGCCATGGAGGCAGCAGATATCACACTCATGAAAGGTGATTTAAGGAGCATTGTGCACGCAATACAACTATCTTCACGGACTCTGGGCACGATAAGACAGAATCTCTTTTGGGCATTCATTTACAATGTTGTCGGAATACCGGTCGCAGCTCTGGGACTGCTCAACCCGATGATCGCGGCTGCTGCCATGGCATTTAGTTCAGTAAGCGTGGTAAGCAATTCGTTGAGGTTGAAAAGATTCAGGGGGTAACTTATTCAGTGGGTAGACAGTCCAGATGGTTCCCGTCGGGCCGAGCTCGTAGTTAGACGAGACTGACGAAAGGCATCCAAAGAAGAACAGCTGGAGATCCAATTATTCGCAAGTTGAAATCTGGATTCTCTAGTCCTCATGTGAGGGCTGCGGTCAGGATTTCACGGGTAAAACCAATGCCACCTAGCTACAAGCGAACCGATAAGCCAATCCGTCCTGTGAAGATCACAAGCTGGATGGGCGGAGAGCATTGGTACATAGGCGATGTGCAGTACCTACACCTTGAGGATGCCATCGCGTATTGCGAGAGAATCGGATCACACGTGGGAAGGGGATTAGTTGTTAGTTGGCGGGGCAGATGACACTGATGTTATTTCTTTCGTTGCCTTTAAACCTCTGACCTCATAGTACAGTGCTTGGATTTTCTCGATCTGTCTCTTCTGGTCAAAAAATTCCTCAACGCGCTTTCTTCCAGCCTTTCCCATCTTTCCTCGGAGAGATTCATCATTTATAAGTTTTGCAAGCGCATCCGCCAATTCGCTCGGATTCCTTGGATGAACATACAGTCCTGTCTCACCATCTACCACGATGTCTAGTACACCATCGCAATTTGTGGACACGACCGGTCGTTCCATGCCCATAGCTTCGATAAGCACGATGCCGAAGGATTCCGCGTGCGATGGGAATGCAAAGATCTCAAACGCTGCCATTACCTCAGGCACATCTCTCCTGAATCCGGTGAATGTTACTATATCTTGCAGGCCAAGCATCGAGCACATCGTCTTGATCTTCTGCTCGTATTTTTGCTCACCATGGCTGGCCTCGCCGACGATCAGAAAATGGACGGCGGGATAATTATTGCGCAGAATGGCAGCAGCTTCGAGTAATTCCTTATGTCCCTTTCCAGGTGAGAATCGTCCAACAAGTCCAACGACAACGATATCATCTGCAATGTTGAACTCCTTGCGAACGCGTCGTCTGTCGACCCGGTGTGGAGAAAATCTATCAGTATCGATCGCATCATGCACGGTCATGACACGATCAGGGGTTACCGGAGTTGTGTCAAGGATGTTCTTGTGAATGACCTCGGATACTGCGAGTACTCGGCTGACGTGTGCGTAGGTAAAGCGATGCAGGAGATCTTTTTTGCTGATATATGAGCCCACGTGCTTGCTGAGCAAGATGGGGATGCGTTGTCCAGCCAATTTTATTGCGGGGACAATCGTTGCAATGTCTTTTGAAAGGTGGCAGTGAATGATTTCGATGTTGTGTCGTTTGAGAAAGCGGCTCAACTTCCAAGCGAGACGAGGATGGAAATACCCGCTTACATTGAGCTGAAGTGTGTCAATGTTGTGTAGGTTTGCTCCCTGTGCAAGACGACTGCCGGTGCAGCATGCGAGCCATACCTGATGGCTGCGTTTCTGCATCTGCCTTGAAACTTCCATCGATTGCAACTCAAGTCCACCCCACGAATGTGAGAAGCAGGTTTGCAGAATGTTGAGCGGGGGATGAGACATTACTGCGATTGGGTTTCTACTGCACTAACGCTGCATCAGTCCGCTCCAAGGTACAGAATTCCATGCCAGTGAACAACCGAAATTAACCCGTGATCTAAAATGACACCGACCATCACCGCTTCTCTTGAACCAACCTGTACAACTTGTTGCTAAAGGTGGTCGTGAAGGTGAAGAAACTAGCATAGTTCAGTTGCAGCGAAGACTGGAGTTTCGCGTCGTAACAAAAAAATCGGCAGTGTTGGACTGCCGATAAAGAACTTGAAGCCTGTAGCTTATGAGCTATTTGAACATTTGAGAACTTACTGGGTCATAGAGCATTGAGCGCACTAGCGACCGCGGTAGATTTCTCTGCATTGAAAGGTCCAGCATAAATTAGCGTGTATTTATCTGGAGTCTTGTTAGTGACAACCGGGGTAGAATCTTCAATGGGCGTCAAGGAGACAATTGAGTGCCCTTCTTTGGCTCTAAGGAACAGCATGTTCTCACGAACGACCCACGAACCTTCGGGGGCGCTGGCAATGTCTGTTACGGTAAGCTTAGTGCCGACTTGATAGGGGCTGAGATCACCTGTTTGCATGGTTTTTTCCCTCCTTTCTGCTCATAAGATTAGGCTACAGGCCTCTTTTTGTTGTGGGAATCCAACTTAGCTGAATACTCTCACCCTGAGGAAGAGGAGTAGCATCAGGTTGTAGAGAAATTCGAAGGATAATATAATCGAGCTAAAGGGTAATGTCAAGAGTTTTTGGTAATTCGCTTATCTTTTTGAAGAACCCCATCGCCTGCAGAAACACATCTTCCTTGTGAGGCATCCGCAAAAGCGTTGAATTCTTAAAGCCGCTCATGATCCGTTTGAGGAGCTCTGGAATTGTATCCCAGCTAGGGAACGTAAGTTGTCTGAGTGATTCTAGATGGAAAGAAGGTGAATCAAAGCGGCTTCTTTGCTTCGATGATGAGCGCAAGCAGTTAACCCGTCAAGAGCACAAATCCCCTCGAAGTGATCGGCTTCTACAGGAAGGCTACATGAAAACACAATACCGACCTAGCAGGCCAAAGGCCTACGCTGCAAAGAACGTAAAGAAAGAAAATTTTTCGCTTGACAGTTTCTTGTAAATGTTTATATTGATGGTATCGATTTTCCTGTTTTCCCCATATTGCGTGATAGCTGAAAAAAGTAGGAATTTCGACGAGTTCTAAGAGAATAGGGAGTGTGGCAACCACAAAAGGGTGACTCCGGTAATGGTGCGCTCGCATATGTGTCGGTTGGTCCCCCTTATGTTAGTCCCCCTTGCAATGGCTATTGCACAAGAACGATCTTCAGTTTCCCCCGCCTTTTCAATAGCTCCATGTGCCTCCTACAACATTTACAGCGAAAGCGTTTCTATGCATTCCGCCATGAGCTATGGCGCGGCGATTACAATGCACCTGACCTCCAGAATTGGTCTGGAATTCAATGCCCAATTTAGCAAATCGCAGGGGGATTTCGACGTTATCGGAGGCACTGCATTTCTGGGAATCAACACTGCGGCTTACCAGCTACAATTCCAGTATTTGGTTTTCAGTCTTGATGAATCCTTTGATGTAGTTGGGACAGCAGGAATCGGAATGGTCAGGTTTACGACAGATGCCCACACAGTTTCCCTTGGGGCGCTCGGAAAAGTCCTCGTTCCTGAACGCAAGGAGACCCGAAACCAATATACTGTTGGCCTCATTCTTTTTAGGCAACTGGCTTCTAGGATTTCGCTGCGGCTTGGGCTTGAGGCGAGGTTCATTACACCTTTGTCATCGTTGAAAGCTAGTTACACTATTTCCGGAGGGGTTGCAATTGGGGTGTTTTAGCAAATTTCAAATTGCTCTTTTGATCTTGGTTGGCTTCGGACTGACTACCTCAACGCTGTCGGCTCAGGAAAAAACCAGTTCAACCGATGTTCCTGTTCAGCGGGGCCCGCTGATCGATCTCAATAAGGGAGTTTCGTTTGAGATTTCCCCCCACACAGGTCTTATGGGACGAAGCGGCACGTTCGGTCTGCGACTTTCGATGAACTACAGTTCGTTCAATCTCGAACTTGCCGGGGAGCAGGTGATCGGTAAGACCGCCAATCTTTACCCAATATCGGTGAATGCAATTCTGAACCTTGCGACAAGAGGACGACTTATTCCCTACGGCGCTGTAGGAGGTGGTCTCTTCATGACCATTCCAGTTAACACCATAGGTGACGAAACCGTCTCCACGCTCGGCATTAATTTCGGCGGTGGGGCTAGGTACTATCTAACAAAGCATTTCGGGTTTCGAGTTGAGGCAAAGCAATACATCACAAGCGTGAGCAGCGAAAGGGAGTTGAAAGATGAGCTTCTGTTTTTTCAGGAAATCAGTCTCGGTGTCACATTCATGTTTCGCTAACATCATCTAATGGGATTTACAAATGACGAATCGTTGGAGATACGCTTCGATTTTGGTCTTTGTTGCTTTGGTGATGAGTGCACGATTACCAGCACAGGGCCAATTACGCTATCAAAGCAGCATAAGCTTGTCGGCTGGTGCCTACGCAGCGAGCGGCTTCGGTACTAACCACTATTTAGGAGCGCGATATAACTATTTCTTTTTGAAAGGTAGATATTTTGTTGAAGCTGCAATTGGTTTCAGCAGTCTCAAATCGGAAGTACTGGAGAGTATCTCCAGGTCGCAGATCTTCGAATCAGAGCGATTGTACTCGTACGAATTTGTCTTTGCGTATGATCCGAGTCCCTCTGGGAATTTTCCATACGTGGTAGGTGGAGTTGCTGGGATTAATCAGGGTGGTCAGACTAGCTTCGCAGGGGTCATCGGACTTGGCAAAAGAATACCGCTCGGTGGTTTTCTAGGTACCGATCAGCTTGGTCTTCGCTACGACGTGCGGGACCAGATATTCTCCCAGAAGATTAATAACGCTGACGAATTCACTGCGCATAACATAGTTTTCTCCCTTGGAATGCAGTTTTATTTCTGATGAGCATCGTACGCTGATGAGGTTAAGAATTATTCATTTGAGAGGTGAGGTCCTATGAACGCATTGTGGATTGTTGTGCAACGCGTCCCATACGTATTGCCATTTGTGCTGATTGGTTTAGTGCTTGCTTCATGTGGTCCTTCTCCCCCCGATGACATACTCCAGAAGTCAGGCCAGGCAGCCGTAGTATTTGTGAAAGAGAATAGCCGCCACAATAATCGCAGCCGGGTATCGAGAAGTAACAGGGATGAATACTATCCAGGGAGTGATCTGCTCTTCCTCAGCCCGATTTCCTCGCAAGGCGAGCTAACGAACCTTACGGCGCAGTACACTACGCGTAATCAAGCGGATCCGGAAGACTACGGTGCTGCTGCAGATCCAGAAGTCTCGTACGACGGCAAGAAAATCCTATTTGCCATGAAGGAAAACCGGAGCCGTCTGTGGCACATTTATGAAATGAATATCGATGGGAGTGGATTGGTTCAATTGACCGATCAAGCAAGTGGCGACGACATGGATCCGACGTATCTGCCCAATGGACAGATAATGTTTACGTCGACGCGATCGGGGATCGTTGATGAGTACAATCGGCGACATTCGCCGCTGCTGCACGTTGGCGACAGGGGTTCGGATGGACGACTTATCAATATCAGGCAGATTTCCTTCAATCAAAGCCACGATACGAATCCCATGGTTCACTCCAGCGGGAAAGTATTTTACAGTCGCTGGGAACACTTGGGCAGTCCGAACAAGTTTCCGCTCTTTGTTATCAACCCTGATGGAACACGTCCGTTCGTCCTGTATGGGAATCATTCTCCTCGGGAGAGCGGGAGCCGCGCGTTCCTTGAGGCCCGTGAGCTTTCAGACGGAGGGATAGTATGCTCAATCATGGAGCGAGAATCTGAGTTTGAAGGGGGTGCAATTGCCATTATTGACATTTCCAAATCGGATGATAACCTAGCATTCATAACTCCTTCTACAGTTCCATTTAACAATAGAAATCAATTTTCCAGTGCCCTGTTCAAGTCACCTCATCCGATTATCGACAAAAATGCTTCTGCTGACCGTCGGGAGAAAATCCTCGTTGCAATGTCACCAATACCGATCAATACGGGTGCAGGGGATGACGAAGTTGACTATGGCCTGTATGTGATGGACAAGGATGGCAGTAATCTGCGCTTGATCTATAACGACCCGGAATACAATGAGTATGATCCAGTGCCAGTTATGGCGAGAGAGAAACTGCCGGGCGGCGTACCTCAGGTGATTCCCATGGATCCAAACGTCGCTTCTGCAATGGCGTCTGGTGTAACGACTGGGATGTTCTTCGACGGTAATGTATATGACCGTGCCACGAACGATGGTCAAACCCGTCCCGCCGCGACCTTTGTCAATGCTGACGGTTCTGTTGGCCAGGCAAAGTACCTTAGGGTTTTGGAGGCGATTCCACTTCCTCAAGATCGTAACAAAAGGGGAGGCCCAATTGGCGATACAAATTTTGAAAAGCAGCGAGTTGTGGGTTATGCACCTATCCGCCCAGATGGATCATTCACTGTGGAGGTACCAGCGAACCGGTCGCTTCACATGCAAACACTGGATGAGAACGGAATGATGCTCGTGAACCAGTTAACATGGGTACAGGTGATGCCGGGGGAGAAAAGACTCTGTACTGGATGTCACGATTCGCACGATCGAGATAGGATTATTAATGATCTCGAAATTCTGGCTACCCAGCAGGTCCGTAATAAAGCTACAGGGTCGACCTACGATGCCGGATTTCACAATGCCGATAATGTAATGAGCCATCCAGCAGCAAGAACAGACACAGTGGATTTCTTTGACAGATACCGCCCAAACCGGACAAACACAGTACAAGCGATCTTTGATGCACGCTGCATTACGTGTCATGGCACGTCGTTGCCTGCAGGAGGATTGCGATTAGAAAATGTTGCCTTTGATAAGGTTCCGCCGGGCTCTGGCATGAGCGACGAAAGTTCGGTATATGATTCCTTAACTCGGGACGCCCGCTATCGAACGGCGAATGGAAGTTCGTTGGACTACGTGACTCGAAATGGTGCGCGTCGCAGCCCATTGATGTGGGTAATGTACAACCGGCAGCTTAATGATCCTGAAAATACTGATTATCGGCCATTGAGCTACGACCATACGCAATTATGGACAAAGGATCAGTACAACCGGCTCGATCCATTTCTTCCTGGGAATCGAGATCTGTTAACGATTATTGAATGGCTTGATGCAGGTACTCAATATTCAAATACCACTGATGAGTAGCTAGCCTAGCACGTTATCTCGTGATGGTAGATATGTTCTGTGTGGGGTTATTTGATAAGGTGAACAACCAGATTCTTAGCTTCCATCAACAGTTAAGAACGGAGGTAGCTATGACTTCAACAAAATCAGTTAGATCTGTGAGGCTAACGTGGGCGCCATAGTTTTCTGGCTCCAGGCGTTGCTGAAAAGTGGAACTGAAAAACAACGATTTACCTATCACATAGGATTGGTTTTCAGAGTTAGAAAAAATTTAATCGAACCTGGTGCACGCAGAACGCGAAGGGCATAGAAGTGCAAAAAATTATTTTGCTCACATTTTACATCAAGCACCAGATTCATTAACCTCACCAAAGGAGGTCTTGAGATGAAAAATTTACATCACCTTATGTATATTGCCTTATTTTTTTCCGGGCTCATTCTGATTACTGGGTGTAACGAGATGGAGGCTCCAATTCCAGCAGATGCTGGCCAACAGTCACTTCTGAAGTCAGGCGACGACGATGACGGCGATGATGACGGCGGGGCTCAGATCCCCTTCGACGAGGTGGAGGTGTTCTTCGAGTTTAACACCACGGATAACGATCTGGGCTTTCAGTTATTCCTCGATGCAGAAGGCTGGAAGCAGGTCAATGTTTTCGGCCCTGACGGCAAGATCATCAACTTCAAGGCTAAAAGAGCTTTGAAGGAGCTTGGCATTACCGAGCTGCGCTTCGAGAGCTCCGAGCCGTCGCCAGCTGAGGTCCTGGCCTTGTTCCCACCCGGGGACTATAAATTCAGGGGCAGGACGGTCGAGGGAGACAAGCTGGTGGGCACGGGGGAGCTGTCGCACGCCTTTCTGGCCGCGCCCTCCATCTTCGTCAACGGCGACCCGATCAACGGCGATCCGGTGGACCCTGACAGCACTGTCATTGGATGGGACGCCCCAGGAGCTGAGCGCGTCCAGGTCATCGTCGGGAACGAAGACCTCGGCCATTTCTTCGACGTCATTGTCTCGCCTGAGACCACGAGCCTGAATGTTCCGCCGCAGTTCCTCCAGCCAGCCACGGAGTACAAGGCCGAGGTCCTGGCGATATCGGCAAACGGAAACAGGACCATCACGGAGGGCACTTTCGTCACGGAGTAGTGCTTGACTGATGACGATGATGAGGGTAATAATGGTGGGAAGCAACTGGCAGAAACAGAAGCACAGCGTTCGCTGGGATGGAAAGAACAACCAAGGAAATACCGTATCAAGTGGGTTTTATGTGTACAAGTTGCAGGCGAAAGGCCTCGTGGCAACAAAGAAGTTGGTATTTACGAAGCGAGTATGAAAGAACTTGGGGATCTCTAGGATCCACGGATATGATGTGTACTAGAATAATTTGCGCGTTAGGTGCACATTCATCTTTTGTCGGTGAGGGCACAAGAAGTTATGAGTAAAGTCCGGCTGCGATACATCATTTGCCTCCTTCTTTTGCCCGGCTGGTCGGTTGCGTCGGCCCTTGGGCCTGAGTGGTTCGGGGGGAAAGCGCCTGACTTTACGCTTGAGACGATTGACGGCCGTGCTAAGCTCTCCCTGAGTGACCTGCGCGGACAGGTTGTTGTAGTCGATTTCTGGGCAACTTGGTGTGCGCCGTGCAAACGTTACCTGCCTCGGCTCGCGGAACTCGAGATAGCCCACGACGGCGTGAGAGTTTTGGCAGTGAATATTGACGACGAGAGGCGAAACGCTGTTGAATTCCTGAAACGCAACCGCATACACCTCACAGCATTGTTTGATGAAAAGAAAGAAGTTGTCGAAGAATACGGTGTTTCTGCAATGCCTTCAGCTTTTGTCATCGATAAGCGTGGAGTTGTTCGTTTTGTACACACCGGTTATACAGACAACGAAGTGGAGCAAATAAAAAATGAAGTCGAAGATCTGCTACAGGAGGCTACAATATGAGATCAGTTCTTAGCGTATGCGTTGCTGTAGTCGCTGTTGGCTTAGCAGTGCAGGGCTGTGCAACAGTGAAACCCTATGAACGCGAGAAACTAGCCGATCCGATTATGGAGCGCCAAAATCAATTTTCGAAGCAGACGCTTGAACAGAAATTCTTCTCGACACGCGAGGGGAGCATCGGAGGTGCAAGTGGAATTGGCGGTGGATGCGGCTGTGCCAAGTAGTTCAACGTCGGTTAGTCTGGTTGGTTCCTAGGCGAGAATCTATGCGCCGAAATCTAAGATGGATTTCAATAATGCTCCTGCCTATGATGCTATTTTGGTCAACCATGCCAGCGATTGCAGGGGGCGACCAAATGGGATTTACAACCTATTTTTTCTCTGACAGCGGGGAGAATAGTGTCATTACGAGTTCGTTCAACCTTGCTAAGAAGCTCCTGCAGCAAACGGTATTCTTGATTGACATTGAGCTTGATAATGTGACCGTGCCGCCGGTTACCGCAGTCACCGGTGCTACAAGGCCACAGCGTAGGAAAAGCGAGCCTTTTGAAAAGAGCCGAGGACAAGTAATTGTTGGGATCGAACAAGGCATCGGCCCGAACACGACAATAGCAGGAAACTTCTATCGCAGTCAGGAAGTCGACTACACGTCAAGCGCTGTCGTCGGCACTTTCAGTCAGGATCTTTTCCAGAAGAACACGACAATCACACTTCGCGGACAGTATAGTGCCGATCGGGTCGGGAAGATCACGGAGGTCGGAGACATTCTCAACAAAAAAAAGAAAGTGTACACAGGTGCACTCAACATCAGCCAACTCCTCTCGCCGACAACGGTACTGGATATGAGCTATGATTTCGTGTACCTCAAGGGGTTCTTGAGTGATCCGTACCGTTTGGTGAAGGTGCATGATCTGAATGGGGCAGTCACGACGACGGATGAAATGCATCCGCGCAAGCGCACACGTCATGCAGGTACAGGAAAGATCAGCCAGTTAATTCCTACGATCAAGGCGTCACTTATTGGGAGCTACAGATACTATTTCGACACGTGGAGGGTGCGCTCGCACACTGCTGAGGTCAAGCTGAACAAGTACATCGTGAAGGATCTCATTCTTGGGATTAATTACCGTTACTATACCCAGACTGCGGCAAAGTTCTACCAAGACAAATATGTGGGTCAGGAATTCCTCAATCACGGATTAAGAACCGCGGATTATAAGCTGCAAAAGTTCAGCTCTAACAATTTTGGCTTCAGTTTGACGTATTTGCTTCGCGGGCTAGGCAAGGCCTACCCTGACCTTGAATTTCTGCAGAACTCGTCTATCGAGGTCATGTACTTCAGGTATTTCAATGATTTAGATTTCACGGCGGATATTATTCAAATGGGTATCAAGTTTTCCATATAGGCATGTTTATTTTTAACCCTTTGTACATGTGGGAGAGAGACAATGAAACAATTACTGAAATTAGCCTTGGTGTTCCCCGTGCTCGTTGGGTCGCTTAGTTATAGTGGTGGATCTCAAAGACCGGAATATCTGGGTGCAAACTGGGCGCGTGTTTCAGACAAGGTGCAGATTGAGCTCATCGTAGATGAGTTACGTGCTGTTGCTGAGGGACGATTAAGTGGGAGGATAGTGCGGAATCACGTTGCCCCGGATTTGGACCTTTCATCAATATTTAAGGTTAGCAGTACCTTACCTGCTGCGACCCGATCGGCCCATATTTATGCAGGCGCATCTGAAGTGCTGGTAAACGGGAAAACTGCATCGATAGAAACAGGCGCTGGTGAACGATTATTGTTTGAGAAGATCAACAACACCTGGAGAGTAACTGGCGGATCGATGAGGGTACAGCAAGCCTTGGTCAGTCCGGAAAATGTAACATCGCTTACTATGGGCGACGGCACCTCCAAGGGGAAAACGTTCGTTCAAACTCCTATGAGTCGTGAGCATGGCATTGGCCGTTTGTCGCGCAGCGTTACGCGTGCAAGGATCGATCGCGCGCTCTTCAGCACACCTGAGAAGACCGCATCGTATTACTATGCGCACTACATGGAATCGGCCCCCTATGTTTCGGCGACGTACATTCAATTCGTCACTGATCCGGACTGGAATCGGATCGTGTACGGCAATATGAATCACTGGATCAAGTCCTACGATAACGTGCTCGGTCCTTCGGCGATTGTGACTGATGCTGAAGGCAGAGTATTTGTTGGAGAAACCGGCAACAAGCGAGTTACTGTCCTTCGTATCGTTGGTGATGGGAGTGATGCTCAGCTTCAACCGCTGTATTACATTCCTAACATCACTAACCCGAGTGACATCGCTTTGAACGACAATGGCACCCCGCTTGACGTCAGCGATGACCTCCTGTATGTTGCGGACGCTTCGCAAAACAAGATCCTTAAATACCTCCTAGGACCCTCTGCCGCAACACTTGTCAAAACGTTTGATGGTTTTGATACACCAACCTGTGTTCTCGTTGGGAAATGGAATGGGGCTAGCAGCGGCCTCCTCTATGTTGTGGACCAAGTTGCCAAACGTATCCGATTGTTCAACGACACTGGATCAGAGCTTTCTCTCATCAAAGAAGTGAGAGGCGATTACAGTCAGTACTTCAAATCGATCAAGGCTGATCACTTTGGGAATATCTATGTCGTTGACAACGTTAACTCACAGGTTTTCAAATTCACGGCAGCTTTTGAATTGCTTGACTCCGAGGGTGGTGATGATGTGTTCGCAGCTCTTGGTAATGTCGATATTCCATTCGGCAAGATAGTGATCGATGGCCAGGGTACATATTGGGCCGGGTTTGACCAGATGTTTGCGGTGGAGCGTTGGGCGGAGGCCAGCGGTGCGCAGCGTCGGACGCTCGGTCTTAGCCTGAAGAACATCGAGTTTCGTTCTGACCGCGATGTCAGCACCGTAGACAATCAGTTTATCTTGACCGACTTCGGAGACGTCAAAGTGCGGGTGTATGATAGTAGAAACAGTTTAGTCCGAACGTTGAATTCAGCGTGGATGATCTCTGGCTGGAAGAATATTACGTGGGATCGGCGCAACGATGCAGGTGTGCAGGTTCCTGCCGATACGTATCGTTACGAAATTGCAGCAACTTCCGCGTACAGAGAAGAACCGACTGTGTCGCTCACCCAGTTCTATCTGCCGATGTATTATTGGGAAAACAGTGGGAGCAGTAAGCAATCGGATGATGCGCACCTTGTCCAGGGTAGCGCCCTTGCATGGGGGACAGAGCCATCGCAGTTGGCGAACGAACATGCGACATCGGTGCAGTACAGATTCAAAGGATTGAATCCTGAGAGTGAGTATGAAGTGTCCGCAGAATACGTTGCGAATGATGGCGTTCGTCGTATGCAAGACATGACGGTGAGTGGTCAGCAGCTTCACGAAGCGATGATGGTTTCCAACACGCCGACGCAGACAGGATTCATCGCGTTGCCGAAGGAGACATTCGCAACTGGAGAAGTGGTCATTAGCATCAACGCACGTGCAGAGGGATCAGCAATTGTTTCCCAGTTGTGGTTCAAGGAGACCGGTGTAGGGTTTAGTCTGCAACAGGTGAACGAGTCTGTTCCTACTTCATACGCGCTGGAACAGAACTATCCGAATCCATTCAATCCCTCTACCGTGATCCGGTATTCAATACCAATAGATGGCCCGGTGGCTCTAAAGGTGTATGACATTACAGGACGCGAGGTTGTAACGCTGGTGGATGAGCATAAATCTGCCGGAACGTATAAAGCGCGTTTTGATATTGGGATAGCAACAGGCGGCAGAAACCTTGCATCAGGTGTTTACTTCTACCGACTAACAGCAGGAGACTTTTCGGAGACGAAGAAGCTACTATTGCTCAAGTAAAGAACCCTAGGACATATAAGAAAGGAGGTATACCATGATTGTGTCTGAGAAATTCTATTGATCGCTGCCAATTGCATCTAGTAGGCAATCATAATTCAAGCCCGACAGCGATTTGAGTGCAAAAGCACTCTACTTAATAGTATTGTCTCATTATTAAGTTGGAGGACGTGATGAAAAAATTGTTATTCTTTCTGCCATTTGTCTCAGCATTTACTTTCGCTGAACCTCCCCCACCGCCGCCACCGGGAGGTTTTTCACTGAACATCGACAATGAATTTCTACCATTTGCCGTCGGTATGGTTAACGTGCTTCAGGATCCCGTGATAGAAGTCCGTGTTAGCGTGCTAGACCAGACCGAGCTTGTTGACGGCGTGACCACTCGGGTAGTTGAGGAATATGAGTTGGAAAACGGCCAGCTGGTGGAGATCTCCCGTAACTGGTTCGCCCAGCATGCTGACGGTACGGTCTACTATTTCGGAGAGGATGTAGATATATACCAAAACGGCCAAATCGTGGGACACGGTGGCGCTTGGAGGGCTGGCGAGGGCCAGAACTTGGCCGGTATCATGATGCCAGCCAATCCGTATGTGGGCCAGACCTACACGATGGAGTATGCACCGGGCATCACGATAGAGACCGCGGAGATTATGTCTATGGGGGAAACGTTTGTAACACCAGCCGGTACATTTACTAACGTTGTGACTGTGCTGGAGAATGGAGTGTCTATAAAGAAATATGCGCCAGGTGTGGGTATGGTTTTTGATGATGGAATTGTGCTCGTAAGTCATGCAGGAGTGTCTGATGTCGAAGAGGGGGATAACACACCGGCGGATTTCGCCCTAGCGCAGAACTATCCCAATCCGTTCAACCCCTCAACGACAATTGAATACAGT
>JAPUKJ010000041.1 GCA_027295705.1 Ignavibacteria bacterium
AGATAGTCTCAAATGGGGGGTCGAATTATGAATGAGAAATGGACATTCGGTTTTAGAAGGAGAAAACCGATGGAGGGCAATCCTTTCTCTGCGGAAGAATACGAACCGTTGCTTCTTGCTAAGTTAAACTAGCCAAGTGAAAACCAGCAAAATGCCAGATTACAGTTGATGTTGTTCTATCGGTCTTTCTGTCGTGCTTCGGATGCGATGTACTACGCTGAGCTGTATATCTCACATGCTTCCGATGCTGAGGAGGAAGCAACCGCCTATTTTGTTCTTGGGCAAACAATGGAGCGAATACGTGATTTTGAATCTGCGCTGAGATTTTATCTTCAAGGGGTTGAGCTTGAGCCACACGAGCAATTCTACCAGTACTTCTTCCGTAACAACATCGGATACTCTTTGAATCAGTTGAAGAGATATGAAGAAGCTGAGGCGTATTTGTGGGAAGCAATCATGATTGACTCAAGTCGTGCGAATGCCTTCAAGAATCTTGGACTCTCGCTCGAAGGACAAGGGAAATTGGCTGAAGCGGCACCATGTTTTATTGCAGCAATTCGGACCGTGAGGCTGTGAAGTATGTTGCAGGTAGGACTGCGAACGGATAGACAAAACGGGTGGATTCGCGTCTGTAGTGACGTCGAAACGTCCAAAAGTTTTGATATTGAGGTAGAAAACTGGGAAGTCCAGAGAAAGTTGCAGGTTCATAACCGGGACCCGAACTTTCAACTTTGCGAAACTATATCGAGTCTATAACTTCGCATATTGATGCTAAAACGTACCTTGGTCTGTGAGCAGGCAATCATGGGCCAAAGGCATGCTACACAAGGAAGACCATCGGTGCAGGTTCAAGTCCGGGACAGGGAACACCCTTCAAGGAAAGGACAAGAAGAAAACTCATTAATTTTGACGGCTACCACAAACTCTCAGACCTTGCACCGTTTGACCATATTTGACTGAGACCGACGCCTGCTGTTCCGCTTATCTTGAAACAATGCCATGAGGCGACGCCTGGACACTATCTGCAGCTTGCCCCACGCAAACAAGTTCAAAGCACCAACGATGGTGCGAGCGATCTGCTGGAGCGGAACATTTGTGGAGGATGGGCAACATATGCTGAACAGCTCATGGTCGAAAAAGGTTACGGAGGCCCCAGAGTCAAGATGCAACAGCTCAAGATGAAGCTCCGTTTGATCATCAACGCAATCATCGATCAGAAGATTCACACCGCTGGGATGACTGAAGCAGAAGCGTTGGACTTGATGATGAAGGAAGGCTTCCAGGAGGAGGGAGAAGCTGCAGGCAAATGGCGCCGCGCCTGCCTTACCTCGACACAACTCTCGACGTACTATGTGGGTAACGCGGAGGTGAATGAAATACGTAATGCATACATAGCAAAGAAAGGTTCATCTGCTGACTTGAAAACCATGCACGACCTGATGATTTCGTTCGGGTCGCCGGCACCAAAGTACGTCAAGGAACTGATGGATCTCTAACACGAGAACCTCGGTTTTTTGATCCTTGGGTATGCCTGATAAACTAAACCCACCGTCCGCCACGTGAAGTTCTCGCATGAATGATTGATCGATAGGCCCTGTGGCCTTTCTTTTGTGAGACCTGCTTAGTATATTTTGGAAGACGACTTCTTCCACAACCCTGAGTGTGGAAATGAAACGGCTCAGCGTGCACACCAGCATCTACTTGACTGTTGATATTGTTCTCCTCATCCTCTGTATTCTTCACATTCCTTCCCTTGTTGAACGAGCGCAAGCTCCCTTCCGGGTCGAAGACAAAGATCACCAAGTAGGCATCACAAAGTTTTTGGACTCGCTTGCGTGTCCAAAACTAAGACGAGGAGACGAACTCTTATCTTGGGAGGACCGCCAGGTCTCCTCCGCGGCGTTGATTGAATTCCTCGCAAACCAATCATCGATAGACGAACAGATAACAGTCTCTTATCGGCGGTCTGATGTAATCTCTACCACCTCCATCAAGCTTATACGAGCCTTTGGGCCGACATATATCATTATTGTCTGCCTCGTGGGAGTTGTAACATGGTGTCTGGCAGTTTTCGTTTTGCTTGCACGACCACGTGATCTCACTGCAAGTATACTACACTGGTCATTGATCTCGATGGCTGTTGTCGTTGTAATTGCTTTCGACGGCATCACTCCAAACAGCATACTGCAGTACCTGAGCTGCATATTGTTTTTCGTATCGTATATGGGCGCTGCTACAACATTCTTTCTGTTCACCGCGATGTTCCCAAGACACAAACCTGGTTCATTGGCTCTGAAGTTTTTACTCGTTTACACTCCAGCAGTCGGATTAACTGTTGCAATGATGCACTATCATTGGCGCGCAACCTTCATCATGGGAGCAGAAGACATTAGGATCTACAGCATTTGGTACAATAATATCTACATTTCAGTTCTTGTTTTCGTAGGTGGCGGGATCCTGAATTTCATTCACTCTTATATCACGGCCGCTTCAGGTGAAGAGCGGAAAAAACTCAAATGGGTGTTGTGGGGACTCTGCCTTGGTCCCACACCCTTCCTCACTTTGGTGATATTGCCAAGTCTGATCTGGGGAACTGCCCTCGTTCCAGAAGAGTACACACTTATCTTTCTGATCATCATTCCCGTGGCTTTTGCAATATCTTTTGTCAAGCACCATCTCCTCGATATCGAAGTCGTCATAAATCGTACGACGGTGTATGCTATTGTTCTCGGAGCATTAATTGCCACCTATGTTCTGCTTGTTGCTTTGGCGACTAACTACGTTCGCGAATACATCAAGGAATCCTATGCTGTCGCGGCGGTCCTTATTGGACTACTTTTTGAGCCGGCGCGGCGAAGTGTTCAGCGCTTTGTCGATAGGCGCTTTTTTAGGGTCAGGTGGAATTTTCGCGAGGCGGAACGTAGCTTTGTAGAAGGAATCAAAAAGGCGAACGATGTTCAACAGATTGCTGAGGTCATCGTGAGTCAAACTGATGAACTCATCCCCGTGGAGCGTATAGGGTTCTTTGTCCTGAAGGAACCCGGAAATCGACTCAACTCATTGGCTCACAAGAACTTCGATCTGTTTGACAAGTACAGCGTGAGATTTGAGGCAGAGAAACTTAAAACGCGTCTACAGCTTCCCTTGGCGCTTGACAACAAGGTCGAACCTGGCATCACCTATGAATCGGCCGATGAAAAAGTTTTTCGCCGATGGGGAATGGCGCTTGTATTCCCGATGATAGCGGAAAACTCCGAATCCCTCGGTTTTCTAGTTCTAGGAGAGAAAAAAGCGGGGACGAGATTTACTACTGAGGAAGTGGATCTCTTAAACAATATCTCTACGCAGGCTGGTCTTGAAATTGAACGGCTTACACTGCAGGTGAAGCTGATCCTGGAGCAAGCCGAGAAACAGCGCTTGGAAGAATTGAATCAGCTAAAATCGCTACTTGTTTCATACGTTTCTCATGAACTCCTTAACCCTCTGAGCTCAATCAAGGTATTTTCTCAGCTTCTTAATACTCGTCCACGGAAATTGGACAGGAAATCCCAAGATTTTGTGCAAACCATTGAAGGAGAAACAGATCGGCTGGCTCGGATGGTCACAAACATACTCGATTCTGCAAAGATCGAAAACAGAGAGAAGGTCTATTTCCCCAAGTCTGTGGACCTTCGTGAGATAACCCAAGACGTGTTGAAGTCCATGACATACCAACTCAAGAAGGCTAAGTTTACTGTGAACCTGAAGGGAAGGCGAGCGATCCCAATTTTCGCCGATCCCGATGCAGTAAAACAGACGATAATCAACCTTGTATCCAACTCAATCAAGTATGCGGGAGAAAAGAGATATATCCAGATCACCTTATCCCGGGATGCGAGATGGGCTCTCTGCTCCATCGAAGATCGCGGTCTTGGAATCGCCAAAGAGTCCCAGTCACACCTCTTTGAGAGGTATTATCGCGATCCATCTGCAAGCCTACACATCCAAGGCGTGGGTTTAGGGCTTCCGCTGGTCAAGCATATCATGGACGAGCACGGTGGAAAGATTGAACTCGTGAGAAGCGAAGTTGGGAAAGGAAGCATATTCCGCCTCTCGTTTCCTCTGAATAGAAAGCACAATGAGCCGAAAGAAAAAAATCCTCGTCGTTGAGGACGATAGCACAATTGCCCAGGGACTGAAAGAACTCCTACAGTCTGAGGATTACACAGTCAATATTTCAGCCAACGGCAAGGATGCACTGAAGAAAACGTTTGTGTTCAGGCCTGATCTCATTCTTCTAGATATAAATCTTCCAACCATCTCGGGTTTCGAAGTCTGCAACCAGGTTCGTGCAAAAGGCTTTCGCAATCCCATTATTATGTTGACCGCACGCAAAGAACAGATCGACAAGTTGAGAGGGCTCGACATCGGGGCGAATGACTACGTGACCAAGCCATTTGATGCGCGGGAAGTTCTTGCTCGGGTCCGTGCCCAACTAAGATCTCCCGCACCTCCTCCTCCAAGCCCGCAGGATCAGCGCAAACTCCTCTCTATAATGTTTACCGATATTAAAGACTACGCGAAGAAGATGAATCTGGATGAAAAGCTCGCGTTGGCTCTATTAAAGATTCACAACGACAAGATCAGCCGCGTAGTAGCACGCTATGGAGGGAGGGTTGTCGAGAACATCGGCGACG
>JAPUKJ010000042.1 GCA_027295705.1 Ignavibacteria bacterium
TTTCGTCTAAGCTGCATACTATTCCTGGAGTTGTTCCAAATCTCTTGGAGATTCGTCGAGGCTGCAAGTTTTTCAATCGTTGCTCATATGCGCAAGAACAAGTGTGCTTGGGGAAGGAACCCTCTCTACTCGAGTGTGAGCCTGGGCATTGGGTCAGGTGTGTCAGGATAGATGAGATTGAAAATCAAAAGGGTAAAGGATGAGAGACATGGACTCTGCACAAAGTGTCATCCAAAACGGGACATTGTTGCAAGTGCGTAAACTCAAGAAGTTTTTTCCTGTGAAGAAAGGGGCTTTCTCAAGAACTATCGGATATGTGCAGGCTGTTTGTGGAATTGATTTTGATGTTCGAAGACAAGAAACGCTAGCACTAGTAGGCGAGTCAGGGAGTGGAAAAACAACAGCCGCAAGGATTCTCGTCAGACTTGAGGAACCTGATGAGGGGGAGGTTCTTTTTGAAGGAAGGAACATCCTGGAATGTAAGGGAAAATATCTGCGCAGATTACGACGGGAGATCCAAATGATTTTTCAGGACCCCTATTCCTCCCTAAACCCTCATTTGACCGCAGAGCAGATTATAGGGGAGCCGTTGCGGATCCACAATATCTGTCCTCGGAGGGAGTTGAAGGATCGAATCGTGGATCTATTAGGGAAGGTAGGCATTACAGCGGATTATGTTAAACGCTATCCTCATGAATTCTCTGGCGGGCAGCGTCAGCGCATTGGCATTGCCCGCGCGCTCACGATGAGCCCCAAGCTTATAGTTTGTGACGAGCCCGTTTCGGCATTGGATGTCTCCGTACGCGCGCAAATACTAAATCTTCTCCAAGAACTTCAGGAAAATCTTGGCCTGACCTATATCTTTGTGGGGCATGATCTTTCTGTGGTAAGACATGTGAGCGATGTTGTGGCAGTGATGTACTTGGGCAAAATAGTTGAAACGGCTCGTACTGAGCAGTTTTACACGAACCCTCTTCATCCCTACAGTGAGGCCTTGCTCTCTGCCACGCCGATCGCCAATCCTCAATCGAAGAAGAAGCGAATCGTCCTCTCGGGGGATATCCCAAGCCCGATGGATCCTCCAAGCGGATGCAGATTCCGAACCAGGTGCCCCATTGCTGAAGATGTGTGCTCACAGGAGGAGCCCCACCTTAAAGAATCATCTCCCGGCCACTGGGTCGCCTGTCACTTCAGAGGATGATTCCGTTGGATTTAAAGGAATAATGTAATGTATTGAGATGATGAGGATTAGAAAATTTTCCTTGAAAAGGATCTCGAAAGAGTTTTGCATTGAAAAATTCACCTTTTGTTGAGGGAGTAAGATTTTGATGAAAATTAAGAACGTAGAATTGTTCCCGATATCCATGAAGCCAGTAAAGGTCGGGTACAGACCGGACGATGAATTGTCTAAGATAGCGAGAGTCGATACAATCGTTATCCGAATTTCCACTGACGGAGGAATCGTGGGATACGGAGAAGCGGCTACCATTCGTTCGTATTTCAATCAGACCATGGCCACAATGATGCACTGGCTTGAAGCGTATTCTCCCGAGCTTATCGGGGAGAATCCTGTGGACGTTCTCAAGATTAACCGCATTCTTGATACGATCTCTGGAGAAAGGGCCCCCGGTTGTCAGCCCTCCCGAGCAGCTGTTGAGATGGCCATATATGATATAATCGGCAAGGCTCACAACTGTCCGGTGTATGAAGTTCTAGGAGGAGCTTTTCGCACAGAGTTCGAGATGCTGACGAACTTGTATGAAGATAATCCGGAAGAAAAGGCCAAGGCAGCTCAAGAGTTCGTAAAGCAAGGATTTCGGGGGCTGAAGGTGAAAATTGGGGATAATGTCTTGATGAGGGGATTCAGCGTGGAGAACTTTAGCAAGGGGAAGGAGAAACTTGTTGCTGCGTTGGAGGCTGTGCCAGATGACATCTATATTGATGCTGACGCGAATCAGTGCTGGAGCAATGCGAAAATGGTCGTACAAATCTTTGAGGATGTGCTTCACGAGAAATTCTATCCCAACCTTTCTGTAGAACAACCGCTCCACCACCTCGATATCTCTGGCCACAGTTACCTCCGCAATGCGTTGAAGATTCCAATAATTTTGGATGAATCAGTTGTCTCACCTGAAGCTATGTTTCAAATTGCCAAAGGAGACGCTGCAGACAGGATTGTGCTCAAGATAAACCGCGTTGGAGGATTTACAAAAGCACGAAAAATTATCGACATCTGCGAGGCGGCATCAATCGGCATTAGTCTAGACACGATGCCATTTACTAAACTTGGAGATACCGCAATGTGCCACTTAGGGGCCACAATTCGGGACCCCTATCCTGTCGATGCGGAGGGACACCTGTGGTTCGAAACAACGCCTTTTTCGGGTGGGATCGAACTACGAAACGGTCGAGTGTACTTACCAAAAACGCCTGGGTTGGGTGTCGAACTTGATGAAGCAGAACTGAAAAAATTGATGATCTCACCGAGGTCGCCTTGATTGACTTTTCAAACGTTTGCAATCCATGAGGCACTAGTGTCAAAGCAGAGTCGAAGTGAAACGCTGTCGCACATAATCTCATCGGGAGTGGTGGCGGTTATCAGAATGAGAGACAACAAACGGCTGCTAAATGTGATCGAAGCAATTCGTGTTGGTGGCGTAAAGTCTATCGAAATCACTATGACAGTGCCAGGCGCAGTGGACATCATTGGTGAGCTTGTCAAGTCAGTGCCAGAGGATGTGATCATAGGAGCGGGCACCGTGACAGACGTTGAGACTGCCACGGCTGTGATCGGGAAGGGTGCGAGGTTTGTCGTAGGACCGATCCTGGACTTGGATGTTGTAAAGACTTGTCACGAGCGGGATACAGTTGTAATCCCTGGGTGCTTTTCACCGACAGAGATTCTTTCAGGCTGGAATGCTGGTGCTGACGTGATAAAAGTGTTTCCCGCAAGCTCTCTCGGGACAAAATACCTCAAGGATATAAGGACTCTTTTCCCCGATGTCCGTCTTATGCCTACGGGGGGAGTCTCGATCGAAAATGTGGGAGAGTGGGTGGAAGCCGGTGCCGTGGCGGTTGGCATTGGAAGCGATCTCCTCGACAACAAAGCGATCGAGGAAAATCGTTTTGAGGTGCTTACAGAAAGAGCGAAGAGTTTGGTTGAGAATTTCCAGGGAGCAAGACATCAACGTTGAAAGACTCCTAGGGATATGACCAATACAAAAGTTGTTACATTTGGCGAAATCATGCTCAGACTTTCCACGCCGGGAAATCAGAGGTTTGCCCAGGCAACACATTATGATGTCAACTATGGCGGGGGTGAAGCAAACGTTGCTGTATCGCTTGCCCAATTTGGGTTCGATGTATTCCATGTGACGCGCCTTCCCAATAATGAAATCGGTGACAGCGCGCTCAACGAGCTTCGCAAGTATGGTGTCAGAACTGAGTATATCCTTCGAGGAGGTGAACGACTGGGGATATACTTCTTAGAGTCAGGTGCGTCGCAACGGCCATCGAAAGTGATATATGACCGCTCGCACACATCAATGGCAGAAATGAAGCCGGGCATGGTCAAGTGGGACAATGTATTTAAAGGAGCCAAGTGGCTTCATGTTACGGGAATCACCCCTGCATTAAGTACTACCGTTGCAGATGCCACGATCGAAGCTATAAAGGCAGCGCGGTCTGGGTCACTAACAATAAGCTGCGATCTGAACTACAGAAAGAATCTGTGGACCCGTGAGAAAGCGCAGCAGGTGATGAATCAGGTGCTGCAAAATGTGGATGTTGCCATTGCGAATGAAGAGGATGCGGAATTAGTCTTTGGCATCAAGGCCGGTGACACTGACGTGGGTGCCGGCAGGCTCGATGAGGCACTGTATCAAGATGTTGGTAAGCAGTTGATGCAGCGCTTCCCATCACTTAAGTACGTTGCGATAACGTTGCGGGAGAGTCTTTCGGCGTCAGATAACAATTGGTCTGCTGTTCTCTGGGATGGTAATACATTCTATCAGAGCAAAAAGTACAGCGTTCGGATTGTGGACAGGGTTGGAGGAGGAGACTCATTCGGCGCCGGCCTGATTTATGGCATGCTCACTGGAAAGAACGCCAAGGATTCTCTTGAGTTTGCTGTTGCTGCCTCATGCCTCAAACACACAGTACCCGGTGACTTCAATCACTGCTCGGTCGCGGAAGTAGAGTCCTTGATTAAAGAAGGTGGAGCGGGGAGAGTACAAAGATAAATCCATTCTCTTACATTCCCAAAACTTCTTTCGACATGTGCATGCTGACCAAAACGTTGGGAACATCCACGACTTCAGCAATCTTAAGGTCACCCGCAAGGGAGCAAAGCACGTACGCCTCGTTGCGCTCAAGACGATGCTCTTTGACGAGATACTCGATCATGTATTTGGTCGCCTTCTTGGCTGCATCGTCGAGTGTTGTAGCAAATGCAGTTACTGCATAATAATCCTCGGACTCGTACTCTGGTTCCTGAATCTTGCGCTTTCCTTTGATCACATTCACTTCGTAAACAATTCGCATCGGTGTTTCAATCGCTGTCCCGCACACTTCGCCCATGCCTTGAGCAGCGTGAGTATCCCCGATTGAAAAAAGGGCTCCCTTGACGAACACGGGGAAATACACGGTTGTCCCCTCCGTAAGGAACGGATTGTCCATGTTGCCACCGTTGGCACGCGGTGGTACCGTGGAAAGCAGTGAGTCCGTGTCCGGTGCGACTCCCATTACGCCTGGAAATGGACTTAACGGAATACGGATTTTTTCAGAGAAGCGGGCAAATGTTTCCCCTTCTTTAAGAACAAATATTTTCAAATAGGGTTCAGCGAATTCCTCTGCCAGGAATCCAAATCCAGGTATCACTGCAGACCAGCCCCAGTCAGCCACCTCAATTTCGTGGAGGGTAACAGCCAGTACGTCTCCGGGCTCTGCACCCTCCACAAATACCGGCCCCGTTAGCGGATGGATTGGATCGAAATCGAGTGTGCGCAGATCCTCAGCGACTGAGTGTATTGTGAGTTGATTATTGGTGACCTCCTTTGTGTGCACTTGAATGACAGCACCAGACGGTACGGTAAGCGCAGGTGGAATACTTCTGCTGAATCGACTGTGAGTCTGGTCAGAGCCGAGGAAATATTCCGGTTTTGGAACAGCATTATTGTCAGAGCTATCACTGTTCGAACTTGTGCAGCTCATTGAGAGAGGCAGTACGAAAAGGTAAAGGAATCCTCGTAGACCAGTATCATGAAGTTTGTTGTGAATCATGTCCTCGCTCCTTGTGTTTTGAGAATGAAGTCTCAATGAATGAATGTTCAAAAATACTCCGCCAGACTACCGGTTGGGCACAAATGGTTGAGTCCAGGCAACTTCCTGCTCGCCCGTTTTGTGTGGTTTTTTTGAGTGTGGAGGAAATCGCCTTTTACCCAAATATAGAATTCACCTCCTTCTAGCGTGTAAGCTGACGAGATACCCGGTATCTCGCCCAAAACGATCCAGATGTCTGAATTGTAGCGCCGCGTGATATACGTCCCGTCAGGGCCGTTGACAGGTTCGCTGTAAGTATCATAATTCGTGCGCGTGCCAATGAAATTGCGTGATGTATGAAACTCTTTCTTGCGGTCGAATTCTTAGGTGAGGATGCGATTGTCTTCGAGTTGAACGTCTTCGATCTCCACGCCCGTTGTCGAGTAGAAATCTCCAGCCTCCATCGGGCGGTCTTGTTGGTGTGACCCTGCAAGAATGTTACAGCGAGCCCGAGTGCGATGACGTACCGTGTCATGTGAAGTATATTTGTCGTTTCTTTGGGAAGTTAGTTGGGGAAATCATGGAGGTAATCCAGGAAGCAACAATCAGGCGGGCCCTTTTAGAAGCTATTACTTTGGAGATAAGTGCAAGAATGATTGCCCTCCTTGGACGCGCACTCCCTGTTTTTCGCTTCTTAGTCTCACTGCTAAAGTGATATCCTTGGCTGGTAATTCATCCGCTAAATCCTCTGTTTCCAAGCGTATTCCCAAAGTGCTATTTGTCACCAAGAGGCTACGTTGAAGGAAAACGCTATCTGTTACATTGAACAAATCAACGAGGCATTTTGAAGTGGAATCGATCGTCCTTAAACGCGACGTGAATGTAATCCTTAGATAATTCTCCTTGTTAAAACCATTCAAGTGCGTCCATTCTGGGAGGATAAAACCAGCAGTGTCTTGCGTACCAGCATGAACTCCAAAACATAGCCGGTTTAGGTTATCAGATGGTTCCTCATCATCTGGAACTACAGAGATGACAAGATTGCTTGTTCCCCCTGGTTCTCTGCAACCAGTCTCAGCGAGAGAGAGACCAAGCATCAACAAGACAAGGAAAACTGTATTGCTCTTATTCCGTCCACTGAAATTGTCCACAGGTCATTATCTCCGCGGTGATTTCATCCTTCGCATCTGCCTCGTGACAATATACCACGGAAAAATAACCAACGCAACTTCATAGGTAAGTTTGAACTAGAATGGATTGATAGGAAGAAGGAAATTCACGGCTCCCAAGTTAATGATTACCTTCCTCCGAGACACCCAAAGTTTATGTCTAAAGATCATCGAAATAAGGTAGGAAGGCGCTGGGCTCATTCAGCATTTGGCCAAAGTTTGGAGTTTTCGCGAAATGGTCAAATTGTTGATTTATCTGCATTACTATTTCAAGGAAAACAATCGCACTCTCCTAAAGTCTATGTTCTTGCTTCAGGGACTCGACTACTGGGCATCAGTCTTTTGTATAAATGTGAAATCTACGTACCGTTGGAATAACTCGGGGCTCGACGGGATGGTGTGTTTTCGGTGCGAAGTTATCGATTTGATTGACAAGGTTAATTTGTTTATACTGAATAACAAAGCTGTTTGCAATCTCGCCGCTACAACTTGATATCACGCCAGAATGCTCTCAATGAGACCTCATTACAAAATTGGCATCTCCAGTCTTAGTCGTCCTGCTACTCAGCGTCAATCTCTTTCGTAACGGTTTTCACGGAAGCTAACTGGTGGTCTTACATCACCTCGGAAAATATACATGAATATTTACCTAATTGCTGTCATTGTATATGTTGCGGGGCTGTTGGGCTTGGGAATTTACAAAAGCCGAAGTGTGAAGACTCAGGATGATTTTATGGTTGCTGGGCGGGGAACTTCAACATGGTTTCTCATGGCTACTTTGGTGGTGACATGGATCGGCTCAGGAAGTTTGTTTGCCGGTGCAGGATTGGCTTTTCGGAATGGCTTCTCAGGTTTGTGGTTTAGTGCTGGTGCTTGGGTAGGAATTGTAGTGATGTACTTTATTGCACATCGCGTGCGAAGAATCTCGCAATACACTCTTTCTGACATCCTTGAGAAACGCTACAATTCTGCAGCAAGATTGTTCGGAACAACGACTGTGACCATTGCGTATTTGACGATTGCGGGATATCAATTTCGAGGAGGCGGAAGATTGCTGAATATCCTGACAGGAATTGACCCTATGGTCGGTGGTGCGATTGTCTGCGCCGTTGTCATCACCTTCACCATTGTGGCTGGGATGGTATCGATCATGTCGGTGGATCTGTTTAATGGTATTGTCATGACAGTTGGTGTTCTCGTTGCCGTGCCATTGGCACTATCTGCCGTCGGCGGGATGAGTCATGTTGAAACTCTTCCCCCCGATCGCTTCATGGTGTTTGGAAACCACGATGCTGTGTGGGCTATTGGAATATCTCTCCCCACATTTTTTCTTCTCCTAAGTGAGAGCACTATTTACCAGAAATTTTTCTCTGCAAAGGATGAATCGTCAGCACGCAA
>JAPUKJ010000043.1 GCA_027295705.1 Ignavibacteria bacterium
AGCAAGACCCTGTAAGTCGATCGTTGCCCCCAAGACAGGGGTAATTCGGTGAGCGAACTGACTCCAGCGAACCTCCACAGTTACATCATTCCCAACACGCTCTGGCTCTGCCAAAGAATTAGATTAAGGTGAAGACTCCAAAAGCGGTGCGGTATGGATTTGATTACAAGAGACGTGGATACAGAGAGCTATGGCCGTCTCCCCGTCATAAAAAGAAACCTGAGAGAAATTTCTTATACACAAGATAGTGCCCTAGGTCGCGGAAGTCAAGACACGGCGACACTTCTATTTGCGTGTGATCTGTGACGTCATTGAATGATGCAGTGGTGTGACGGTAGGCAATCGTTTGAGGGGAGTTATTAAGAAGCGGTACCGCTCAACAGCCGCCAACAGGGAAGAGATCTTCACCATGCGCCAGCAGGCAGAATCCTGTCACTTCTTCAACGGATACATCGTTAGCGTTCCTCTACCTCCCTGACCGTCATTACAAATTATCATCGTGAGATCAGGTGCAAATGTGATACCCTCCGGCTGACGGTTTGTTTTCTTCGGAATCTCCTCCTGAGCCAGGAGATTTCCTTCGCTGTCAATCTCGATGACTGAGCGCCCTTCGGCAGCAACAATAAAGAACGTGCCCGACGTAGGATGTCTCGCTATTCCGGATGGATTGAATTTTTTCTTTTTCGATCCCTTCTTTAATTCCTTCAATGAAATGAGGAACCGCGGCTTCTCCAGCATCGTTCTTGTCTTCAATGAAAATGAATACACCGCTTTATAGTCCGACAGCCCTTTCCCTGCATAACCCTTGCACGCAAGAAGAAGACAATCAGTCTCCGCATCGTACTCCAAACCCTCAACATCATAGCCGGCCGTGAGACGCGTCTTCAACACCTGATATGAAACATGCTCGTCGTTCTTGGCTTCCCGAAACTGGACGATGTCTCCGTTACTAGCTACCAGGAACATCGTGTCCTCCTTTACCGCAATCCCTTCGAAGTCGCCACTTATCGTAAACGCACCGACGCTAAACTGCTTTACTATCTTGCCGGTTCTGTAGTCGAGTTGGTACACCACACCACGTTCATCATCATGGCAAAAGAGCTTGCCATCTTCTGACATGGCAAGTCCAGACGCCTCACTGATTCGTCCCGGTAGTTTGAAGCTGAGGGGTTTCTTATCGGAAACGTCGTATCTAGATAGCCAAGAAGTATCTTGTCCTGCCGGTTTGGTCTCTGCCTTCTGCACTTTGGGCTCTTTCTCTTCCTGTGCAGGTGTACAGAGGAGCATTGAACAGAGTGGAAGTACAAGGAATCTCTTCATCTCAAGATCATTATCTGAGACCTATCGAATGCGGGTTAGATGGCGGGGAGCAATGAGCCAATCCAGAGTTGCACAGCGTCCGTATTTCAGCGAACTCGCGGTCAGCTTACAGAGACCGCCTTTCTTCATGGTTACATCGATCTGGGAATCACCCGCAACCAACACGGAAATCAGATCACTAAGATATGGCTCGTGTCCAACTAGCAGTATGCTCTGGTATGAGTTGTATGTCTGGTTCAACTCGTCTATCAGCTCAGCAGCATCGCCGCCGACTGCAAGGGTGTCAGAGAGTTTCAACTTCTTCAAGGCCTTGAAGGTCTTGGCTACAATCTCCGCGGTCTCTTTAGCGCGGGGGAAAGGACTGGAGAGGAACAGATCGCAATCAAGCCCTAGGGCTTGCATACCTTTGGCAATGGCCCGCATTTTTTTGACCCCCTTGGGTGTGAGAGGCCGCTCACTGTCTCGCTCATACCCGGGAGTACCGCGCTGAACAGCAATGGCGTGCCGAAGAATGTATAGTTCCATAGGGTAGGAGGTTATTTGACGTGCGTTTCACCATCGTGCTACCAGCACCAAACCAGCAGGCTCAGACCGATTCATTCAATGGTTCAGATTTTCTGCTGTGAATGCGTAGTTGCGCAGGTTCTTCACCCCAGAAGGTAAACAGCTCGTCCGCTGAATTCATGAACGTATTGATCAACTCGGTGTGCCTACGCGCGAGTTCTTGTTGGACTCGCTCTAAGCTAGCAGCCGGCACTTTTTTTCTTTTTGCGTAACCATTGATGTTTAATGTTAACACTTCAATATCCTGGATGTCACCCAATCGCGTCTGATACGCGTGCATTGCTTTGAGCCTCTTCTCTGTCACACCAACCAAGAGCTGTTGGAGAGCCTCCACCATGTACCGGAATTTCTTGAACGCAACGCGTAATTTATGGATGCTCTTGGCATCAGTCGGGTCAACGTTGTGCAGCAGATCTACCGTCCTTGTGAACGCTGCACCAGCGGCACCAGTAACAGCAGCACTTCCTGCGCTCTGCATCGCAGAACTACTCAAAAGAATATTAAGTTGATTGTTCGTTTCAACGACGTTCTTTTCCATGGATCCCGTTTGAACTTTCTGCAGCTTTTTGTCAATCTGATCTAAGAGGTGTTGTTCGCGCAGCAACAGCACAGTCAGGAAGGTGTTAAGCTCTGGAAAAGGCTCAAGCATTTTCTTGACGTACAGCGCTTGAACCTGTACATCACGCAATTCACCGAACATTTTCAGACGTTTTCTCAATTCCCGCCGCATCTTAGTCAGGCGAGCGTCTGAATGTATCGTCTTGATGAGGTCGAGCGTTGAAATCAGGCGCCTCGTTGCTACTCGCAGATCGTGAACTGCCTTCTCCGAGCATTTCTTCTGGCAGCGCTTCAGCTCAGCTAGATGTTTCCTCCAGCGCTGGACAAGCGAACCCACTATTACCTTGTGGAGTTTGTTACTACTATCGGCCGGAGGTGTTACTTTTTCCAACGGCTGAATCACATCTTACCCGTTTTTCCTAGAGCCTATTCTCATCATCGCCTCAATCGCCTGATCGATCCTCTTCAAATCCTTGCGGCGCCCTTTCTCAGGTTTCAAAGAGGTGTT
>JAPUKJ010000044.1 GCA_027295705.1 Ignavibacteria bacterium
AAGCTTTGGCGCTTTGTGGTCACGTATTGCGAGGAGGGCTGCTAGTATGAGTGCTCCACTCAGCAGTCGTATGAAGGTGAATGTTCCAGCATCGACAAGGAGTGGTGCAAGGGCAAGTCGGCATAGGATGGAGTTTGACGCGAATGCAACAAGGGCAAGGCTGGTGAGCGCTGCAGTACGTGGGTGAGCGTGATCAGGGACTCGGGGCATTCGTCGTGTATTACAAGAACGGTCGAACGGAAGCAGCGTGTAGCACTAGCTCCGACTCGTATGTTGGTTAACCCGGCAACAAATTGGGTTATCCAAACAGTTGCGGGTGCGACTATGTTCCCCTCTTTCCACTTCTTCGCATGGTACGGCCCGCCCTTATGGTGGCGTCGCCGTGGAACGGCCTCCCGGTCACCTTTGCCCCAGGGCGTGAACCACCATGAAGCGTCAGCGCATGCTGGTGGAGGTCGTCCCCCGGTTTCAGGGCGCGGACCCGTAGCGGCTTCCCGTCCAGCTCTTTTCCTCGCAGTGCTTCGATGGCCGCGCGGGCTTCCGATTTCACGGGCATATCTACAAACCCATATCCTTGTGACTCACCGGTTTTCTTGTCGCGGCCCACAGTCGCACGGCGCACCGTGCCGTATGGTTCAAACAGCGCCCGCAATTCTTCGTCCGAATGGCTAACGGGAAGGTTGCCCGCGTACACCTGCATAGCATCTCCTCAAGTATTTCTTGATCACTCGCTGGCGATTTCCATTGCTACGTCACTATCAATACCGTCCTCCTACTCCTAATACGACCGCCGCCCGCCGTGTCGGCCTCCGCCGTATCCACCACCACCTCCACGACCACCACCTCCGTATCCCCCTCCTCCGTATCCCCCTCTCCCTCCGCGGCCGGTATCAGCTTTTGGACGGGCCTCATTTACATTGAGCGTCTGTCCCTTGAAGTCCTTGCCGTTCAGACCGCTTATTGCAGCTGTAGCCTCTTCACGTTTCGGCATCTCCACAAACCCGAATCCGCGTGACTCACCACTGAACTTGTCCGTGATGATGTTGACTGACATAACCTTGCCGAATGCTTCGAAGGCATTTCGCAGGTCAGCGTCATTCGCCTCGCGTGGCAAGTTGCCTACATAGATATTCATGCTGATCTCCTTTTATGATAACTTGTGTGATGAGAGTATTCCTAACGTGTGCATGCACACAAGTCCTATCTGCATGTGGGATGTGATGCCTTTCGGTCATGCACGCCACTAAGGGCAAGGAGGCAGCAACGCGAAGGTTATGAATGATGAACGGATGGTACGCCATCATGCAAATATAGCAGAAATCAAGTGCTTGGGCAATGGGATTGTGGTTAATTTGTTGTGATCGATTGAGCGAGACAATGTCTCGCCGCTACGCGCGGTCAGGGTGGTGGCGGCGACGCATTGGGTCGCAAAAGTGAAGACTCGGTTGTTCAGATGAGAGCACATCCACGAAATGCTGAATCAAAAAAGGGAACTTTTCCTCATCGAAAGTGTTATTTCATTACGACACACCCCGTATCGGCTACTGATAGATTTCACTAACCATACCAAACACATACCATAGTAACTATAGAGGAGACATCATGAAGATTCTCGTGATTTGCGGTACAGGTACCGTAGGAAGCCAGGTTGTAGCAAACCTGCTCAAACGCAATGCGGATGTCCGCGTAATGACCAGCTCGGCTGAGAAGGTACAGACGTTGCCAGCGGGCACGGAGGGCGTCGTCGGAAACCTGAAAGACAAAGCCTCGCTTGTAAACGTCTTCAAAGGGATCGAGCGTGCGTTTCTGCTGACACCAGTAAGCCAGACGGAAACCGAAGAAGGTCTCAATGCTGTTCAGGCTGCAAAGTCCGGAGGTGTTAAGCGGATCGTGTACATGTCGGTTCACCGGCTGGAAGACATCCCGGATGCGCCTCACTTTGCAGGCAAGATCCCGATCGAGAAAGCAATCAAGGAATCGGGGATTCCGTATACTATCATTCGTCCTAACAGCTTCTATCAGAATGATTATTGGCTCAAGGATCCAATCATGCAATACGGGATCTACCCACAGCCCATCGGCAACGTAGGAGTGCACCGTGTTGATGTGAGAGACATTGCCGAAGGCGCGGTGAACGCGCTCCTGAACGACGGGCACGCTGGCAAGACCTATTCATTGGTCGGCCCCGACCTCATTACAGGTGAGAGCGGTGCTAAAATATTCGGGAAGTATCTGGGGAAAGAAGTCGTCTATGCCGGCGATGATCTGGACAAGTGGGCTGAGCAGGCAAAGATGATGCTGCCTGAGTGGATGGTGAATGATTTCCGTGTGATGTTCAAACACTTCCAGACGAAAGGCTTTATGGCAACGCCAGAACATCGTGCAGAAACCGAGTGGATCCTTGGCAGGAAGCCAAGGTCATTTGAAACGTTCGTCAGTGAGGCCACTACGGCGTGGAAGCAGGAAGCTAAGGCTGGAGTCACAGCGACGGCAACTTCCTAAGTAATTACAATAGTAACTAGCTGCGGAAGCAGCAGATCATTAACGGCGATGTTCTCTCGAGCATCGCCGGTTTTTTTAAGACAGGGTTTCAACTGGCTGTCGGACAAGGACGCCTGGCCCCTGACGTCTGGCGAGGATTGTTACTACGCAGTGAGTTTCTCGCCTTTGAACGAACGCCTGGCGCAGTCTTCCCTCCGCCTTTGCGGTCATCACAAAGTGGGCGAGCTTCATTCATCGTCGGACTTTGTCGGCATTTCTACAATCCTCTAATCCCTTGACTCTCTGGTAAACTTATCCTTGATAATAGTGACAGAGATGATCGTCCGTGGCTTGACATTCTTCGTCCAATTCACTAAGAATGAAAATCTCGATGTTTTCATGGAAGAACAGTTCCGATGAATTATGATGTAGACAACTTCAGAACTCAGGTCCTTGAGCGCAGCCACCAGATTCCGGTCCTTGTAGATTTCTGGGCAGACTGGTGTGGACCGTGCAAGATACTGGGTCCTGTGTTGGAGCGGCTGGCTGGACACAGCAATGGACGTTGGGCTCTTGCGAAAGTCGACACGGAGAAACACACAGATGTCGCCATGCAATACAATATCCGCAGTATACCAAACGTAAAACTATTTGTGGATGGCAAAATTGCCGCGGAGTTTGTTGGGGCATTGCCGGAAGCCATGGTAAAGCAATGGCTGCAGAAGAATCTCCCGAGCAAGTTTCGGAAAGACGTTGAGCAAGCGGAGCAACTGTTGATCGAGGATCACGTCGACAATGCACAAAAGATCCTGCAAACGGTTGTGCAGAACGAACCAGACAACCACAAGGCTCGGGTGATGCTCGCGCAGACATATCTTTTCTCCGATCAAGCCAAGGCGATTGACCTGATCAAAGACATTGCGGTCGCTTCCGAGTACTATGATGTCGTTGAGGCAATGCATACCTTCGCCTCTCTTTTGGGGAAAAGTCCTGACACACTCCCCGAAAGTCCCGTCAAACAAACATACCTGGCTGCGATCGAAAATCTCCGTGCCAATAACTTCGGTGGCGCGCTGGAGAAATTCATCGATGTAATTGGGACCGAAAGGTATTATGACGACGACGGATCGCGCAAGACATGTATTGCGATCTTTAAGATTCTAGGGGAGGAAAACGAGATCACCGGAAAGTATCGAAGAGATTTCAGCAGGGCGCTGTATTAAGTGAGCGTTCCATGAGTCAACGTGATTTGGACCGACTAGCTGGAAATCAAATCTAAGTAGTAGGTCAAGCGTCTCGCTTGACCCTATGGGTTTCATGCAAATCTGTTGGCTTTGAGGACAACCAGTTCTGAAATCAGGACGGGGTCTCAGCCGACGGGGACGGCTTGGTGGACGACCAGAGACGGTCGTCCTACTGCGATTGGTGTTTGGCTTCATGTGCGTCATAGTTTTTCCATTCCTTTGCACCAATCCCAATGGTAGCGATCAATCTCCGGCCAGCGTTTTCTGGGATTATTCAGGATATACTGCATCTTCTCATGCAGTTCCTGTTCATTCCTTACAATTCGATCAAACGATTCATGCTGCCAGACCTTTCCTTTGCGGGCAACTTCCTTTTGCAGTTTATGCGTAGTAAATGACTTCCACGAGCGGAGAATATCCTCAAGTTTGTTTTCTCCTTCCGGCCAAACCAAAACGTGCATATGATCATTCATGACCACGTAGCCTTGAAGTTCATATCGTTTCCGATTCGAAATTTTTCAAAGCAGATACAACGCAATCGCGCTCGTCGGGGCTTAGATCGGGCTGGGTTGCATGCACGCGCGAGGTGACAAAGTACAATCTTCCCCTTGAGCGCCAATGAGGCAGGTGGCGCCGATAGATACGGAAGTTGTTTTCTTAGTTCGTTGAATTACCAGATACGTTTTGTGGACGACCGGGGACCCCGCGTGCCTCACAGTTTTCGCTGAGGCGTGGAGTGTTGTCCTAGCCGCATCTTGGTGCCGGCAATATAGCAAAGATCCTCCCCTCGTCCATTTGTGATCAACATTGAGTCGCACAAAGTAATTGGTTACATTGATGGCCAATAAACATAGATTGAACTTGTATGAATGATCCCAGCGCAAAGGCTGAGTATCTTGATGAGCGAACTCTCGATCCTGATCCGATTAAACAATTCCAACGATGGTTTGACGAAGCACTTGCCGCGAATCTTAAGCTCCCGGAGGCTATGACACTTGCAACGGCGACGAAGGATGGTAAACCCTCGGCCAGGATGGTTCTTCTGAAACATGTTGATGAACAAGGCTTT
>JAPUKJ010000045.1 GCA_027295705.1 Ignavibacteria bacterium
ATCGAAGCACATCCGTGGGAAAACAAAGTCACGTTCAATCCTGCGTGCACTCTAATCGACGACAAAGGTGCACTAGCATCATTTATCCCGCGGTTGCCATTTGATGAGCAGATCAAGAGTCTGCTATCAGCGCAACCGGCACTCTGTTTTCTGTTGTATCGAGCTCAGGGAAAGAAAACCGACGCGTATGACCATACTCGCTCATCAATCGGTTTGGCCATATTGACTCCTGACTTGAAGCTTCTAGCACGTCACACAGAACCTTCCATCGTGCCAGACAAGAACTACGAAGACCTTGGCGTGGAAGACGGGAGGATCACACGGGTGGGAAACAAATTTGTTATGTTCTACTGTGCCTATAGTTCAGGCAAACCGGCGAACAGGATGCGCATCGCCCTAGCATCGACGAATGATTTCACGCAATGGGAGAAGCACGGCCTTCTCAAGGGCGAGTTTAACACGATCAACAACAAGAATGCAATGCTCTTCCCAGATCGGCTAAACCAAAAATTCGTTCTCCTTCATCGCCCGATTGAAGGGCTGGATGCAATGGCAATCCACTGGGCAGAAGCTGACGACATATTTGGTGAATGGAGGACACGAGGTTTGCTGATGAGGCCCATTAAGAACCCGTCATTCGTCGATACTTGGATTGGCGGGGGAGCCCCGCCACTTCGATTACCCGACGGACGTTATTTGCTCCTTTATCATATCGGTAACAAGAATGACACCGGTACGCTAGCGTATCATTTGGGGATCGCCGTCATTGACCCATTCCGAAAGGAGCCCATAATCAGACGAAACGAGCCTCTGCTTCGGCCCGAAACACTTGTGGAAACCAACGGTGACGCCGAACTCGGCGTAAATAATATAGTTTTTCTGTGTGGTGCGTACTTCTATGACGGCGACCTGTATTTCCCATATGCGGGAGCTGACAGCGTTATCCTTGGCGGGAAAATCTCAAAGAAAGACATCGAGCAGTATGTTGATTCCTGACTAAAGCCGTCGAACTCTGAGGTTTCTTCTCAAATAACTCATTTTATTCCGAGAACGAAAGATGATATCCTTTGATCTTCCTGCATCAATGTCAAAGTAGTTATCGTCGAATACTACATCTTCTCCCTCAACTTCCACCCACACATTCTTCGCAAAGCTGCTAGCACGAGTCGTCAGAGCAAAATAGGCTCCCCCCAGAGGTCGCAGCGTGGTGCTCAATCTTGCCTTCGGTAACTGCAGATGTTTGGGCTCGTCAAAGAAGAAGCGGTTTTCAGAGGAAGGTGCACCGTTGACTGAAAGTTGTGCATGGATGTAGTGCTTTGATCGGTCGTACCTGGCATACTTGGTGTGGTCGATTCGGCAGAATGCCTTGGAACTATTCGGAGAAATTCTGATGACTTGGCTTGTTGACCACTTCCTTCCTCTAAATGAACACAAGGAAAGAACGAGCTTCCCTGTTTCCCTGACTGTGAGGTCACTGGTAACCCAAACCTCGATGCCCATTGCCGTCTGCCTGAAGCTCAGCAAAACAGGAGCAAAGAATTTCTTGGCAAAGTAGTATGCTGCTTTAGGTCGGAGGGCACTATCAATAACCGCCCAACTAGTGACGGGCCAACAATCATTGAATTGCCAGAAGAGCGCTCCCCCTGTCGCAAACTTCCGACGTCGCCAGTGTTCCACTCCGCATTTAAGCGCCTCTGCCTGCACCAATTGTCCTCTGAATATGAATTCATCAAAGCTCTCGTTGATGCGGTAGTGTGCCGATTGAAACCGGAAAAGCCGCTCCATTCCTTCGGCTTGTTTATTGTGGTGTTCCACAACCTTGCTTTGAGGATGACGGTCACTTCTAGTCGTCACTCGCTCGAATGTACGTCGATTCGCTGGCGCTTGAAAACCAAATTCTGTAACAAAACGGGCGTCATCTTTTTCATACTCTTTGAAGTCACTCCAAGAAGTCCAAACTGTCCACTCATGATGATTGCCGCGGGTCTCAGCATTTGGATCTCGCCCACCAAACGGGGAGCTTCTCCAATAAGGTCGAGTGCCATCGTGTTGCGCACAGACCTTTGGCAGGATGTCCCGAAAGATTTTAGCCCCGCGCATGTCATCAGGAGTTTTGTCCGGGTGTTCCGTACAGAAGCCCCACTCGCATTCGTTATTCCCACACCACAGAACAATGCTTGGATGATTTCTGAGACGCTTCACTACCTCTTCCGCCTCATTCTTTGCTTGGCCTAGAAAGTACGGTTGAGATGGGTATTCACCGCACGCGTACATGAAATCCTGCCAGACCATGAGACCAAGACTATCGCAGAGTTCATAAAAGATATCTTGCTCGTAAATCCCACCTCCCCAAACCCGGATCATGTTCATGTGAGCATCCTTTGCCATCCGCAGCAAGGTTTCATACTTTGCCTTTGGAATGCGCGGAATGAAACTGTCTGCAGGAACCCAATTTGCACCCTTGCAAAAGACCTTCTTCCCATTTATCTCAAAGATGAACGACTCACCATCTGCATCCTTCTCGCGCAGCAATCGGACGGTACGAATTGCGAATGAAACCCGTAGTCTGTGGATCTCTTCTTGCTTGTAAAGAAGCAAGAAGGTTGCTGTATACATCGGTTGATCTCCCCAACCATTAGGCCACCACAAGTGGGGACGCGGGACCTGGACAGTGAATTCTACACGATTACGGCTGACCGGAATTGTATGCTTTGTAACGGACCCCGCCCCCACGATGAAGGTTCGCAAAGTAAACCTCAATCTGCGAACACGCTCAACTTCCAACGATACCTTGAGGACAGCTTCCTGATTATCGACGGAGATCACCCTCAAAAACGGATGACAAAGGCGGCCAAATGAAAAGGACTGAATTGAGATATTCCGCCATATCCCGGAAGTCGTCAACTTCGGCCCCCAATCCCAGCCGAATGAATACTGTGCTTTGCGAACGTGCACGCGCCAAGGCTCTAGCACACCTCTTGGCATTCTGTGTTTTTTCCCCACAGCCATCGCGCGTGAGATAGGGGAATCGAACAAAATTTCGATGCTATTCATCCCAGCGCGCATGTGGCTCTTTATATCGAGCCGATGCTCTACGAACATATTTGCAGTGTCACCGACTTTTCTCCCGTTGCACCAAATGCCTGCATACGTGTCCAAGCCCTCGGCTACCAAGTACACAGTTTCCTCCTTGAGCATGGCAGCCGGCACGACGAACTCCCGGCAGTAAAGCCACTGCTGGGATTCAATCCATTGAACATCAAGTTCATTCGTGCGGTAGAACGGATCCGGTATCTTGTGGTTTGCCAACAGATCAGTATGTACTGTCCCTGGAACCGTTCCATTCATCCATTGAGTTACACTTCGATTCTCATCCGGAAGTAACCCGTACTTATCCACCGCTCTAAATTTCCATCTTTCACGGAGGTCAATAGTCTTCATAGTTCTTGCGTTCATCTGAATTAAGCTGCATTTCCATAAAGCGCAATCCTGAGCCAGACAATTGATACAAGCATAATCCTACTAGCGGATTCCAAACCATCGACAAGGAAAGTGAGGATCGGGCAGCCACGACGAATCGTCGATGAGAGGGAGTAGGACCCGTTGACCTTGGCATATCAAGATCGTTAGAGAGATTTTGGAGAAGGGAGAAACATGGAACTGCACTAGTGCCTTTTCAGATTCTCCTGGAACTCCTTGCTTTTCGTTCCTTCTAGTATTGACAATTTCGAGCTCCCAATATCTAACGCAAGCGTTACCTCTTCATCCAAGGCATTCTGAAAGACCGCGTACATGTAGTCGCGTGTTTCAACATCTTCAATCCTTGTAAACTCAAGGAACCTTCGAGCTATAGGATGTTGTTCTAATTCCAGAACTGTATAGAGTGCCTCAATGGTCGACTCTGCTCCAGAGTTCTTATTCACGGTCGATGAATCCTTGATGCCGTCAAAGCATCGCCCCGTCTTCGGGTCATACATCTGTTGATTCAGAATATTGTTGCCAAAGAACCATGATCCAGCCAGCCCGGCCATCTTCAAATAGTCCGCATCACTCGTTGCCTCATAAAGGCGAATTAAGCCGACCACCATCGGCCGAAAACCATATGCAATTTGGTCAAATCGAACTTCCTTATCGGAAACGGCTACATCCATCTGCTTCCTAAATCCCTGAATCAACAATCGACTGTAGAAACTTTTTGCTTCGCGTTCCGCGGATTTGATCATCGCGCGGTTATTTAGAATCCTTCCCGCATGTGCAAGCGCCTGAGTCTGCCCATTTCCCCACATGTGCCACGAGGTCTGCCATGAACGATGCAATGCGTACGGATACGTCCTCATATCTCCATCTTGCATGACCACGAGACCGTCAGAAAGCTTCTCGATTAACCGCCTTACCCCTTGGATGCCAGTCGCAGAGTAGTACTCGATCAAACCCAGCAGCAATTCTGACGTTGCATCGGCAGCAGATCCGTACAGCAACCACCGAGGAACAGCATATCCTTGAATCGTGTCAGTTTGACCGTAGTTTTCCATGAGAGCCTCTACATGGGGGATCGCGCCGTCAATTCCATTCCTCAGTCGAGACGCGAACCGCTTGTCAAGCGGTTCGAAAATCCGGTAACCAAGAGCCATACACCACGTTGCACGAGCAGCCCACCAACCAAACGACTTATAACTTGTCTTCCCGTGACGGTTGATGGAATAATCAGATAGAATGAAGTTGTAGAAAAGACCGTCCTCGGCTTGCATGTTCAGGACGAACCTGAGTAGCGCTTTCGCTCTGTCAAGACTCTGTTCGTCTTGCGTCAACTGGTAATTACGCAGATACAACACAGCGGCACGAGCAGCGTCATCCACGCATGCAATTCCCTCAATCCCAGATTCTTTTGCATCCACCCAATGATAGTCGGGATAATTTGAGTAAACGTGAACGATGTTCACAGTATCCCCGAGAAATACAATCTCCTCGGTCAGGTGCTCCAAATGCTGGAAATTGACAAGAGATGATCCTTGCTGGCAAGCCGCTTGCTGGAGAATTATTAGAACAGCACAATGGAGGTTCATCAAGTTTTTCATCAGCTCGCAACAGAATTTTTCTTGAGAAACCGTCTGACCTCCCTCGCATAAGGGAGTGCTGGAACTGCACCACGTTTCATAGCTGTTAGGGCTCCCACAGCATTTGCGTAACGACACACTGATGATAGAATCTCAACTGGAATCTCCCCAAGTACGTGATCACTCTCGCCCAGACCATGTAGAAGGCCAGCAAGAAATCCATCACCACATCCCGTTGTATCTACCGGCCTTACTCTAAATCCCCTGACTGATCCTGAGGAGTTGCTTGTTTGAAAATAGCATCCTCTGCTTCCCCTTGTAACTACAACGAGCTCGGGGCCATATAATCGAATCGCTTCTGCCATCGAATCAAGTTTTCCTTCGCCTGTAAGAAATCTCCCTTCTTCCTCGTTCATTCGAAGAATAGTGCTAAGCCTGACCATCCGGGTGATCACACGCTTCGCTTCTGCGTTCGATGCCCATAGTGACAAACGAAGATTTGGATCAAATGCTACGTCGCAACCGCGTCTACGGGCCTCCTTTGCGATCCATAGAGCCGTCGACCGAGACGGTTCCTTCATCAGCAGCAACGGACCGATGTTGACAATTCGCGAAACGGCAATCACCTTGATACGAACTTCAGAAAATCGCAGTTGCTCGCCAGCGGGCTTTCTTTCCCAGAACTCGAATTCACGGTCACCAAAATTCCTCAGGGACACGAACGCCAGCCTCGTTTTGTACGTTTTGTCATAACAAAGACCCCTGATATCTACACCTGTCCGTCGAAGCTCACTGGCAAGGAACATCCCAAACGAATCGTTGCCTACTTTCCCAATGAAAGCCGACCGCGTGCCCAATCTTGAGAGCCCCACAGCCACGTTGGCGGCTTCTCCACCTCCGACCTTCAAAAAACCTGGGGATTCTGACAGACCCACTCTGGATTTGAGTGATACAAAGTCCGCAACTGGCTCACCAACACAAGTAATTAGCGCTGAAGGTTTCATTGTCCTGGCAAAAGAACGCTTTTGATCGTTCTACCTTCCCGCTGAAACTGGAGTGCTTCATGCACACCGTCCAAAGGAAATCTATGCACCAGGAATTCATCAAGACGAACCTTGTGCGACTGGAGCATCCCAATTGAACGTGCAAAAGTATGAGGATTTACGTAGGATCCCACAATCGTCATTTCTTTGAAGTAGATCTTATTTGGCTCAACTGAGATGTTCTCACCAATTGGACACACACCAAAGAACTCAACAAGACCACCACGTCGGGCCAGTTCCAGTGCGAGTTGTGCTGTCTCTACCTTTCCGGCGCACTCAATAACAACGTCAGCACCAACTTGTGTAAGTTCATGAACTGTTGTTTTGACATCTGAAACATTCGGATCCAGAACGATATCCGCGTCTAACTGGCTTGCGAGCGCACGCTTGTATTGTAACGGCTCAACAAGTATTATGCGAGCCGCCCCGGCATCCCGCGCCAACTGGAGCATGATCAATCCAATCGTCCCACCTCCTAAAATAACGACAGTGTCACCCACACGAATATTTGCCAAGTCAATGCCGTGTATCGCGCACGACACAGGCTCAATGAATGCACACACCTCAGCAGGCATATTCTGAGGCAATGTGTGGATTTGTTTCGCTGGCACGATGCAGTACTCTGCCATCCCACCATCTAGGTCCACGCCAAGGGCGCGGAGATCAGAACATAAATGAACGATCCCCCGCCGACAGAAGAAGCAAGAAGCGCACGAAATATTAGGATCTACAGCTACGCGCTGACCCGCAGCGACTTCCATCACACCCCTACCCACATCCTCAACTACACCGGCAAATTCATGACCAATGACAACTGGGGGAGATGACCTTGATGCGCCCTCAACGATATGGACATCAGTCCCGCAAATTCCACACGCTTCAACTTTGACAAGCACCTCATCTTGCCTGAGCATGCGAAGCGGTTTGGTGGTGACATTCAGAATATGGGGCTTTTCAAACTGTGCCACCTTCATGACATTGAGAACCGTTGCTGCATTACTCCCGTGTCCAAAAAGTGGATTCGAAGCACATAGAATTCATGGAAATCTTTGCCAGCTCTCGTCGATCGTCGGAAACGCAACTCGTGGGAAGGTCCCTCCCGGCTTATAGAAGATTACGTTGATAGGGGCACCTTCTGTTTCGACAGTGGCAGAGAGAGTTTTCAAAACACTTTCATTGACATACACAGGAACCTCCTTCTTCAATCGCTGGATCGCCCGGAAGAGCACCTTTCTTTCCTCATCATAGTACACATCAATCCAAACTTGATCTCGTGCTTTTTCAAAGGACATTTGTCTGCCCATATCATCAACGTAGCGCTTTTTCTGTTCCTCATATTGTGTCTTGAGGAATCCTTGAGGTATCTCTATGGATCCCAACAAATGTGATCGACCTGCAAGGTAAAGCAATTTTGCCTCCCACTTTCTAGTCTCACGCTCTACTTTCTCGCTACGATTGAAATGGCGGGAATAAGCTTCCTGACTCAGCAATTTGTCCTGGACCAGCTTCCAGATTGTCCGCTTTACGCTGGAATTGAAAGCCGCCAGTGAGCTTGTTCTCAACTGAAACTGCCGGATGTCAAACCACTGTATATACTCACGTACAGTTAGCATTTGATTGCCAAACGTCACGAGAGGACGAATAGGGAATTCCCCAGATGCGCTGACAGGCCGTGGGCCAGCCTCCGTCATGAACGTCGTCGGGATGTCCCATTTCAACCGGGTGTTTCGCGACAATCCCTTCTCAGCAAGGTATGCGCGTAGAAGGCTGAAGCCTTCCGCTTTGATAACAGGATCTGCGGCTTTCATCCTATGCTTCACGTATTGCCGCGCGAGCTCAGCAGCACGGTTGGTCCGCAGAATGCTCACTGCATCACTCTTTAATATCCTATACTCTGATTCAGTTAAGAGCGGGTTCTGCCAGATTTGATCGATCCTAACAGTATAGAAACCATCCGGACCCTCTAAAGGATCAGAAACTTCCCCCGTGCGAAGATTTGCAATCTGTCCCGCAAATTCAGGATTGTCATGCTCGAGTTTGAGTAAAGTCGTTTCCAAGGTCCTCTCCAAGTGACTCTCTGCAGGCTTGAATTGGCGCGCAAAAAGGGAATCAAATGGGACACCCCTGTCCAGTTCCTGAGCAACGCGTTGAGCGTCCTTCTTGCTCTCTCCATAGATCCAACGGAGCCGAAGATTCATTCTACCTTTTTGAACGCCAGCCTCGATCTCTTCTTCAGAGAGCTTGACCTTGGAGAGGATTTCATCTTTGTAAAGTTGATCGACAGCAAGGTCTTCCTCAAGGGCAGCTATGCGCTCACGAACGAACATCGAAGTGTCGAAGTGAAGCTGCACAGCCTCATGAGCTATGAGACGTTCATAAATCATGTACTCAAGATGCTTCCGAAGCGGCTCACTCGAACGCTTGACAAAGGCAGGGCCAAACTCATAGCTGTCCAATAGGTCCTGCTCAGTGATCGAGAACCGCCCCACAGAGGCTGCAACTCGAGTCTCCAGCGAATCACTGGGCCCCGCAAACAACATCGCCACAGCAAGAATCCCGAGACTTTTCATCGTTATCCCTTCAATCCCGTTGTTGCCATACTCTGAATGAAAAACCGTTGGAAAAATGCATACGCAAGGATGACTGGAAGCGAGAGCAATGTTGCTGCTGCGAGCAGGTAGCCAAGTTGGGATTCCGCCTCACCACCAACGGTGAATATGGTAACTAATTGCGGCATCGTCATCAATGAGCGTTCCCGGACAACCATTAGGGGCCAAAGGACTTCATTCCAGCTCGTCATGAATGTCAACACTGCCACCGTAATGATCACTGGACGTGAAAGAGGCCAGATCACATTAAACAAGATGCGGAGCTCAGAACAACCATCAATACGTGCTGCGTCAATCAGGTCCTGAGGAACGCTCTTGAAGAATTGTCGAAACAGGACTATGCTGAACGCCGTCATCATTGTTGGGGCAATGAGGGACAAATAGGTATCGATCCAGCCAAGTTTAACCATCAAGATGTACTGCGGAATCAAGACAATCTGAAAGGGGATCACCATAGTGAAAAGAATAAGCAAATAGAGTGCACTGTTGCCAACAAATCGCAGCTTCGCCAGAGCGTACCCTACCATAGAGCCAAACAAGACAACTGACGATGTTGCCGACAACGAGACAATAAGGCTGTTCAGAAATGCCCGCCCTATTGGGATCTTCGTGATCACCTGCTCATAGCTATGCGTTGAAAAATTGGAGGACCACAAATCTAGGCGGCCAATCTCAAGTTCAGGTCTGAGGGAGCCCGCTATCATCCAGAGAAAGGGATAGGCAAACACAACAGATCCAATCAATAAGAGAAGGTATTTCAATAGTGATTTCACGTTGTCGACTCAGCTTCAATAAGTTTTCGTTGAACTAACACGATCAGCAGAATAATCAGAGCAAATACGACTCCCAAAGTTGCTGCATAGCCCATGTGGCCAAAGTAGAATGCCTGATTGTATATGTAGAGCATTGCTGAAAGTGTGCTTTGCATTGGTCCACCACCAGTCAACACATATGGCTCAATGAACAACGAGAATCCACCAATTGTAGACAAAATGACTATGACGCTAATGGTGGGACTGAGCATCGGCAGCGTAATGTGATAGAACTTCCTGATCCAGGTTGCCCCATCTAGACTCGCCGCTTCATACAGCTCACCAGGTATGTTTTGGAGCCCTGCCAGGAAAAGGACAATGTAAATACCGACATTCTTCCAAGTTGCCATAATCGCAATGGAGGGCATGGCCCATGCGGGATCAACAATCCAGGGAATAGGACTGAGCCCAAACGAGGTCAACAGGGAGTTCAGTACACCGTAGTCAAAGGAGTAGAGCTGTTGCCACAGGATCGTCACTGCCACACCTGAAACAACTACCGGCAAAAAATAGATTGCCCGGAATAACCCCCGAAACTTGATCCTGGAATTCAACAAGACCGCGAGCAACAACGCAATGACGATCTGGAGAGGGATGTGAATAAGAAGAAACGTCATCGTGTTGCCAAGAGCTTTCACGAAAAGAGAGTCGTTAAGCAAGCGTGAGAAATTCCTTAGACCAACCCATTCCATA
>JAPUKJ010000046.1 GCA_027295705.1 Ignavibacteria bacterium
GAATTGGAGGAAGCAATTGATGTGCTTGGCGCTAGTGTTACGATGTCCACCGGAAAAGAATCCATCGTGATTCGAGCAAACACATTGGCTTCAAAGCTTGACCAAACATATGCTTTGGTCGAAGAAATACTCCTAGAGCCGCGCTGGGACGAGAAAGAATTCGAGAGAATTAAGAAAGAAACAATAGAGACGATTAACCGCAGAAATGTAAACCCCTCAGTGGTCGCATCAAATGTCTACAATAGACTTCTTTATGGTTCACGCCATATCCTCTCCTATTCAACGTTGGGTACACCAGAATATGTTGACGAAATAACAATTGACGATTTGAAGAATTACTATCATAAGAATTTTTCGCCATCTGTTTCTCACATCGCTATCGTTGGTGATGTCTCTGAAGATGAGGCGAAGGATCTTTTCTCATCGTTAGACGAGAAATGGCACGCAAAAGATGTCAAGTTTACAGAATATCCAGATCCGCCCAATATTGAGAAGGCAAAGCTGTATTTTGTTAATGTTCCAAACGCAAAACAGTCGCAGATTCGGATTGGATATCTAGCACTTCCTTACACGCATCCCGATTACTATGCTACGAATGTGATGAATTACAAATTGGGAGGGAGCTTCAACGGCTTCCTGAATCTCATCCTCAGAGAAGAGAAAGGATATACATACGGTGCTCGCTCGAGGTTTTCCGGCACGGAATATCCGGGCCCATTTACCGCGTATGCGGGCGTTCGTTCGAATGTCACATTTGAATCTATGCAGATCTTCAAGGACGAGCTGACAAGGTATCGGCGAGGACTTTCAGATGAAGACTTTGCCTTCACAAAAAGTGCGCTAATTCAGTCGAATGCTCGCAGATTCGAAACACTGAACACATTGCGTGGGATGCTTGATCAGATTGCAACGTATGATTTGCCCTTTGATTACGTGAAAAAGCGTGAGGAAATCGTCCAGGAGATGACGATAGAACAGCACAAAGCGCTTGCGGAGAAGTATATAACGCCGGACAAAATGGTTTACCTTGTAGTGGGCGATGCGGGATCGCAATTGAAACCTTTGAAAAAGCTGGGACTGGGAGATCCAATTGTATTAGGCAAGGATGGTAATCCGGTTCAATAAATGGACGGATCACCTTCGCATGCCGTGACCATCCAAGTTGTCTGGCAATTTTCGGATTCATCCTCTTTGCTGTCCAGGCAATGGGTTGGTGGATGGCAGAAATGGCTGGCGGCTTCTTGTTGATGGGATTTGTTGCTGTGGCTATGTCTCGGCTTTCGCTCTCTGAAACCCTTTTCCGTGCGAGGGGGATTCAACAGGTCATCGGTTTTTTTAGAACAATCATTTCCCAGATCATTAGAAGAAAGGAGCCGTTGTGATACTGAGAAAGCTTAGAGAATTTTTGGACAGCAATAACATCAAGTTCGTTGTAATCAGTCATTCGCAGGCGTTCAGAGCCCAGGAAGTAGCCGCCTCTGCTCACATCCCTGGGAAAGAACTGGCAAAGACGGTCATGGCAAAAATCGATGGGAAGATGACCATGGTTGTTCTTCCGGCCTCCTACAAAATAGACTTCAGTCTTTTTAAGGAGGTTACCGGTGCAACCAATGTTGAACTTGCCAGCGAGGAAGAGTTTAAGGACCTCTTTCCCGAGTGCGACGTTGGAGCCATGCCGCCGTTTGGTAATCTCTTCGGGATGGAGGTGTTGGCCGCGGAGGCGCTAGCCGAAGACGACGAGATTGCATTCAATGCGGGTACGCATAAGGAATTGGTCAAGATGGCGTACAAGGACTTTGAGAAACTGGTACGACCGAAGGTAATGAAATTCTCAGCAGTAGAGTAGGGGTAGACCTAAACTAATGACGACCAGGGTCGGGACAGGTACGTGGGGCCCTGAAGACTGACGACTGCAAGATAATTTAACTTGCAGCTTGTCAGTAAGTGTCAGAGCCCGACTGCAATTTCTCCACAGGTTCGGTTTACATCTCTAATTTGCACACTTTTGTTTCTCACCTCAAGCTTCACGTCTGTGGCTCCAGGAATAATTGAAATTCTCCTGCAAAACCAGTATGTTAGACCGACTCATCTAGTCAACATTTCTGTTTGTTCTCGCATATTATTAATCCTTCCCGGAGAGAATCAGAGTTAATTGGAGGTTTGATGTCACATCGAGAGAGACTTAATGTACTTTTCGTGTTCACAATATTGGTGACCACTAGATCACTTCGCGCCGGGGAAGAGTGGGTGGAAGATTCAAAGGTCAAGCTTGAATCAGAGCTTGTTTCAAAGTACGGCGAAGAGCAGCGAGCGCGGTTGCAGTGCGGGATGGACCAGGTCGCAAGTCTGTGGCGCGAGGAAGATGGAGATGCAACCGATTTTGAAGAGTTTGTGAGAACACACTTTGCAGGCGATCAGGCGACGCTTGATGAAATGTTTAATCGCTTTGAGCGTGTGCTCGAGCAACTCGATGGTCACATGAACAAACTCGTGCTTGAGTTCCGCTGGCAATCCGATCTTGATCTTGGGCCGATTCTGCCATTTGATGAGCTGTTTGCTGGATATGATCCATCAGCACACACCAATGATGACCTTTTCAAGAACAAACTTGCATTTGTAGTCCTTCTAAACTTTCCGCTTACAACGCTTGAGCAACGATTAACTGAAGGCGAGAACTGGACACGACGCCAATGGGCTGAAGCACGTCTTGCCCAGCGTTTTTCCAAACGAATTCCGGCAGAAGTTAATCTCGCGATTGCCGAAGCCGGTGCAGCGGCAGATCGGTACATCGCCGAGTACAACATTTGGATGCACCACCTGATTAATGAGAAAGGCGAGCGGCTCTTCCCGCCGAAGCTCCGACTGCTGTCTCATTGGAACCTGCGAGATGAGATCAAAGCCAACTACAGTGCCAGTGACGTGCAAACGGGACTTACGAAGCAACGGATGATTCAAAAAGTGATGGAAAGGATCGTCACGCAAACGATTCCAGAGGTTGTCGTTGATAATCCTCATGTTGATTGGGACCCATATACAAATAAGGTGAAACCGGCCGATGTGAATGATTCTGACGAACCCATGCCTGCGGGCATGAAAGTAACCAACGCACAGGAACCGGATACTCGCTATTTAATTCTTCTGAACACATTCCTTGCTGCAAGAAAGGCTGATCCGTATTCGCCAACAGCACCAACACTGATCGCCCGTCGCTTTGATGAGAACCGGGAAATCACGGAAGACCGTGTGCGAGCAATGTTTGAGAAAATGCTCTCATCACCTCTTGTGCCTCGGGTGGCTAGACTAATTGAAACGAGACTGGGCCGTCCACTTGAGCCGTTTGATATCTGGTACAACGGTTTTCGACCACGGGGAGCTTACACCGAAGCTGAGCTCGACAAAATCGTTTCAAAGAGATATCCAACAGCCGAGGCGTACGAGAAGGACATTCCGAACCTGCTTATGAAGCTCGGTTTTAGAAAAGAACGAGCCCTGTATCTTGCCAGCAACATCGTAGTTGATCCTGCGCGTGGATCGGGTCATGCGTGGGGAGCAGCGATGCGTTCGGAGAAAGCCCATCTGCGCACTCGCGTTGGCGAAAATGGCATGGATTACAAAGGTTTCAACATTGCCGTACACGAGATGGGGCA
>JAPUKJ010000047.1 GCA_027295705.1 Ignavibacteria bacterium
ATATATGAGGCAGAGTTAAACTGACAATGAAAATAACGAGGTAAGTTTTCATGATTTGTGCTCCCTCCTTTGTGACAAGATTACTATGTTTGAAACCATCTTCACCGTGGAAATGTTGCGTTTGTAATAATTAGCGTTTCAACACCAAGCTTGTCTGCGACGAAGATTGTAGAAGATTACCTGAACATTGTTGGATTCATAAAAATGAGTTCGACCTTGGAATGCAAGGGGGGCCTACCGTCTAGGGTGGCAAGAACAAGATTTCCTTTATGGCCTTCGACGGCTGAGCCGGGGTAGTTCGGAATATCCTTTATAGATAGAGAGTCACGATTGGGTAGTGTATCGGCGAAATCGCCCAATCCTGAGCCCAGAATGAGACCTATTTCTGAGAAATCCTAGTGTTCCGCCTTATGTGCTCTTCGGACTCATCAATCTGCTGCTCCAATGGTTTCATGATCCAAAGAACATGCCTGCTATTGTTGCGGTCATCAGGTTGGCCAACGTGCCACCTAGAACCGCTCTTAGTCCAAGGGCTGCGAGGTCCTTACGACGTTCAGGAGCCAAGGGGCTTATCCCACCGATCTGGATAGCGATTGATGAGAAGTTCGCGAACCCACACATGCCAAACGTTGCCATGATAATTGCTTTATCTGAGTAGATCTTACCGGCTGAAATCATGGCAGATAGATCCAGATATCCAACAAATTCGTTAAGAACGACCTTTGTGCCTATGAGTGATCCAACCTGAAGAGCGTCCTCCCAGGGGACTCCGATAGCGACAGCAAGGTAACGAAGCACAAGCCCGAACAGGAGTTGAAGTGTAAGGGGTTGCCCATAGCTTGATTGGAGGGTCTCATTCAGCCCAGTAAAGTCCCCAACCCATGTCAGAAAGAAGTTGACCATTGCGATCAGGGCTATGAAAGCCAGGAGCATGGCACCGACGTTCAGAGCCAGTTTCATTCCATCTCCTGCTCCGACTGCTGCCGCCTCAACAACATTTGAGGCATTTTTCTCGATCTTAATCTTCACAGTGCCTTTGGTTTCAGGATCACCGGTTTCGGGGAACAAAATCTTCGAGATTGCAAGCCCGGCAGGGGCAGCCATGATGCTTGCGCCTAAGAGCTGAGCAGCAAATTTTGCCTGGGCGACCGATATTTCGAGGCCATGAACTTGCGCATAGGAATTACCCAGCATTAGAACGTATGCTGCAAGTACGCCTCCTGCGATTGTACACATTCCACCTATCATCACAGTCAAAAGCTCAGATTGGGTCAGTCCTTTGAGAAACGGCCTTATCATCAGGGGCGCTTCGGTTTGACCGACAAATATGTTTGCAGTGCTGGCAAGTGACTCGGCACCGCTGGTTCCCATGACCCGAGCCATAACCCATGCCATTGCCTGCACAATCCTTTGCATAATTCCCAGATAGTAAAGGAGGGACATAAGAGATGCGAAGAAAATAATGGTGGGCAGGACCTGGAAGGCAAAGATGAACCCTAGGTTACCCTCGTTCGGCGGACCCAAGGCAAGATTGCCGAACACGAATTTCGCACCCTCAGTCGTGAACCCCAAGATTATTACAAATCCATAGCTGACCCACTCGATGAAAAGCTTTGGCCAGCCCAGTGGTGCAAAATAAGCTGACAGCTCCGTCCCTTTCAGCATCAGAATAGCAAATAAGATCTGCAACCCAAAACCACCTGCAACAAGTCGCCAGTTGATTTTCTTCTTGTTGTTGGAAACTGCAAAGGCTATTCCTATGAGCACGGCTAGTCCGAGCAGGCCGTGCAGGATTGACATTATGGTCACTCGGCCGTCTTTCTACTGGTGGGTAGGGTCATTTAAGGCTTAGGTGGCTCGAAGCATCGTCTGCATCTGGCCTCGTAGGAGTCTTTTGCGCCGACAAGCACACGTTCGCTCGCCTGTGTGGTTCTCTGCGTTCGGTCGGCCGGATTCCCGCAAACGACGCATATGGCAAGGGTTTTGGTTATGTACTCAGCGATAGCGAGAAGCTGAGGAATTGGTTCAAAGGGGTTTCCTCGATAGTCTTGGTCGAGTCCGGCGATGATGATACGTTTACCCTGAGAGGCCAGTTTTTCAGCAACGTTTATAATTTCCATATCGAAAAACTGTGCTTCGTCAATTCCTACTACCTGGGCGTCCGCCGCTAGGTTTAAGATATCGCTAGAGCGCTTTACCACAGATGAGAGAAGCTTTACGTCGCTGTGGGACACAATATGGTTAGAACTGAATCGGTCGTCGATCTTGGGTTTAAATATTGCAACCTTCTGCTTTGCAATTTGAGCTCTCCTAATGCGCCGAATAAGCTCTTCGGTTTTGCCGCTGAACATACATCCCGCGATGACCTCAATCCACCCTACTCCTTTCGGAGAATCGTGTATTGTTGGTGCAGTCAAGGGTTGAGATTCATTCCTTTACAAAATCTTTTGCACTGAACGGATACGGATATAACTCGCTCAATTTCATAACACTTGTCTCACCATTGTTCTTGCTCAGGACAAAGTCGATATCTCCTCCTGCGAGATCCATAAGCACCTGTCTGCAGGCACCGCATGGAGCAACAAATTCATCTTCGTCTGTAGCCACAGCGATCGCTCTGAATTTCTTGTGTCCCTCCGAAACAGCCTTAAATATGGCCGTCCTTTCTGCGCAAATCGTAAGGCCAAATGAGCTATTCTCGATATTACAACCGGTGAATATCTTACCGCTGGTTGTAAGAATTGCAGCTCCGACCCGGAAGTGAGAATAAGGCGAATATGAGTATTTTCGTGCGGCTTGTGCTTTTTTGACGAGCGCTTTGTAATTCATCAAAAAATCATGGTTAGAAAGGCTGGCAAAATATATCGAATCGTAACGTTAGAAGCAATGATGTAGGGTTTGTGTGTTGATCAGTGAGTTGTTGGCTGATGCAAACTAATCATAAACAACGGTGAGCTACGCCCACGCTTTGTGTGGTTATGAACGGATGTAAGCCTTGATTCTGTGAACTTGGAGCAGGTATCTGAAGAGGTGGGCTTATGGTACAGTCGATTCAACACTGCGGAAGATTCCAGCGGTTTCACTGCCAGCAAAGATGGACCCCGGGGAATCAATAGTGAGAGACATAATAGAGATGTCTATCAAGCCCGTGTTGAGCTGTAGCCAGTCCGTGCCATTGTTCGTAGATCGAAACACTCCACCAGGAGTTGCCGCGAACAAATGCCCAATGGAGTTTATGACAATTGCGCGTAAGATAGTGCTGGTTAACCCTGAACTGACTTGAATCCAATTCTCACCGTTATCTGTTGATCGAAACACCCCACTACCATCCGTACCGGCAAAGATGTGACCGCTCGAATTGAAGGTGAGTGACCAGATAATTTCATCTGGCAGGCCACTGTTAGCTAGGGACCAACTAATTCCGTTGTCTGTTGACCGGAAAACACCACCCTGAACTGCAGGAAAACCGCCCCTCGCTCCGGCAAACATGGTTCCAATTGAGTTTCTGGCAACAGAATACACATGTCTCAAGGACAAGCCCTGCAAAGTCCATGATGCCCCATTATCTGTTGAACGTGAGACTCCTCCTGACGCCTCATCGTAGAAGAGGGACCCAGTGTAGATATCTCCTTTGGAGTCTATTGCGAACGTCAAAACTGAGTTAGGATAACCTGGTAAGCCCATCGTTCCCTGTGTCCATGTGTTGCCGGTGTCATTGGAGAAGAATGGGTTAGCACCTGTTCCTGCTACCAGTTGGCTAGAACTATTGATGACGAGAGCTCTTACTTCCGGTGGAAGCGATGCAACTTGCAGCCAGTTGCCTCCTTCGGAAGGCATTCGAAATACTGCACCGTTCTCCATGCCCGCAAATGCGTATTCTCCCGAATCTATAGCAATTGAAAGCACAGATCCCCCCTCCGTTGGTCCACCAGTTGATTCCCAGAAGGGAGGGACACTATTCGGAGTCGATGGAGCATTCTCTTGATTACAGCCAATACTCACCCAAGCTACCGCAGCAAGACTTGCTGTAACCAGCGACATTCTCGATCTTGAATTCATAATGATCTTTCGTGCATTAACTACTTGATCAAAATCATCTTCTTTATCTCAAGTAAATTCTCAGTCTGCAATCTATAAAAGAAGACTCCACTTGAAAGTTTCGCCGCATCAAAAGTTATTTCGTGCCAGCCCGCAGTCTGCTCTTCATCGACCAGCGTCGCAGCTTCGCGACCGCGCACGTGTTGGTCAACCACGTTTCATGCTCACAACCCCAAGGATCTTCTAGTTGGTTATGAGTTCAGATTACGAGATATTGACGGTCACGAAGAGAGGCAGGGTTAGAGTTGATAACCCGCATGTTGAAATCCAAACCTCTCTCAAAACCTTGGATTGGAAAACCCTCAGCACTAGCTTATTGCGTTCACCAAAATCTAGAACCTTTGTTTGTTATTGTCAAGTAGTTCGAAAAAATTACCCCGCAGAAAGATCAGAATGGCTCATGATGAGTGATGTATCTTTCCTTGTCAAATACCAGAAAACGTCCGCAATGTTCCCAGTAGCATAGGTCTGCTTTCACCTGTTCCGACGATCTGAGGGATTTCCTAAACTGTTGATGTCCATAAGCCCGCGGTCAAGAACTAAGGAGGTTTACAAGTACAAGCAAGGAGCTAGGAATCTCATGTTAAGCAGGTGCTAACCGATCTTGAAAACCCGGAAAACTTCTTCTAACTTAACAGCGCGTTTTGCTCAGTTTGGTTTGAACACATGCAGTATTCAAAGTTCCTACTGATAGCGTTCTAACTGAATGTTAGTCTTACCAGAATTTGGCTTGTGTTTACAGGTAGCAGAGTAAAGTGTCGCTCAATGCATAAATTGGTTGACACTAAGAATAGGCTCGGTGGACTGTCTGAACTTTGGATAGCCTTCTTTCTGATGCCCTATAGCCTGTCCGTTGCGGGATGGCTGCTGGCGAACGGGATTCATGTCACGATGGAGGATGGCTTTTATTA
>JAPUKJ010000048.1 GCA_027295705.1 Ignavibacteria bacterium
ACAGCGGAAGGAGGTTTTGTCGTCATGAGAAGGACTGAATTGATGATGATTTATCGATCGGCAGCTAAATATACTCAATCTGCCGTACAAACAAAACAGGAAGGCAAAGTCTCCCTATCACCCAGAAGAATGGTGCACACAGTCTTCTCTCACATCGCAGCCCAAGATACCCAACTGTCAAAGCTGGTAGCCAATCACAAAGTAAAAGAGGAACGGCCCCCACTGAGCTGGATTGTTCGGCAATTCCCGGCCAAAGAAAAAGCTCTTTCCCACACCAAAAGCAGCCTGACCAACGGGTGTGTCCAACGCAAGCTCCGCCCCCACTCCATGGCGCAGCGTTGCGAACTTTATTTCTTCCGGCACGGTAGAGATATTGCCGAGGTCATATCGTACACGCAGGAATGTGTCAAACAAAATGCGAATCGGAAGTCGATACCGATACTCAATGTTGAGTAACAGGAGTTGCCTCCCCCGCCTGTCATCCTCACGAGTGCCGAACATCGACCCTCTGCCTCCAAGCCTGAATTGCTCGCCGAGTGGCATGGTTCTATCTGCAAAACCAATCGTAAGTTTTGGATGAAACGTGTGGCGGTTTCTCCACGTTGTGTAACTCTCATACACGACTTTCAATGCATTATAGCTCACTTCACTGCCGAGACCTTCGATCGCAAATTCGTAGGAGATGTTCAGACCTATGCCCGTTGTCGGAAAAGGATAACTATCCTTGCTATCGACCACTGTTCCAAACCTAACTCTTGAAAGGCGGTAGCGCTGCTCGAGGGATTCAGTGTTTTCCTTACTCTTGATACGCACTTTCTGCAGCGATAACTCGACGGTGGTATTGCCAACCCGTTCAAGCTGTGCACCGAACACTAACCTTCCTCCGTAGCGCATGTCCCGATACTCTCCAATACGCACTCGCTCCCAATGATTTAGTCTTGTCTGCTCTGCATCACCATAGACATATGTGTCGAACACGCTATAGAATGCACTGATGCCAAAAGTGAGAATGGTGTTCAAGAGGCGATGTGCTTTGTACTCAAGAATAAGGTCGTGATTGCGGCTGCCCCCAGCAACGTTAAAACCGATATCGGTCCCTGTTCCTCGAAAATTCTCGTCACGGATATCAAGAGATCCCTGCAGGTTGCGCTCGTCGTCTGCTCTGAGACCCAATCGGATCAATTGAGATGGACGCTCCTGAAGTCTTATAGTGAGCACGGGATCATGCGAAAGGTACGAGACTTCAAGATACACGTTTTCAAACAATGTAGTGCCGTTGATGTTTGCTACTCCCCGGTTCGCCCTCTCAATATCAAAGACGTCACCTTCTTCCAACGGAAATTCCCGCAGCACAACATAGTCCTCCGTACGAACACCTCCCTGAACCTCGATCTTGTGGATCACTCCTTCGTTAACCATGATGCGCAGCGCGCCTGTAGCCGCATCAAACGATGTTGTCTCAATTCTCGCCAGTGAATATCCCTTGGCTCGATACAGCCGTAAAACATCAGCCAGCGCAGCATCGCCTGACAAATGGTTTACTGGTTTTCCGATTAGATGAGCAAATTTGGCATGCACAGCTTCTAGCGCGATAAGTTTGCAACCTTCGAATTCAACAGAGTGAAGCCGAGGATTCTGAATCGTTGAATAAACTACCCGATTCACTTGAACTTCAGGAAACACTTCTGCGTAGACATCCCTGTAATCACCGGAAGCGTATATTGCGCGGACATGATGACGGATGTCTCGTGTTGTCAACATTCCCGATTGCGCCTGCCGCTTTATGACCTTCCAAAGAGAATCCGGTAATCCTTCCCCTGAGGTTTCGACAACAGGGTTTGTTAAGATGTGATTGCTTTCATCGTCTATCGCTTGGGTTTGTTGTTCATAGACGCGAAGGATCTCATTAAGCTTCAATTCCGCTGCCCGTTCTCCCTCTGCAATCAAAGCATCAAGTCTCTGAAAATCGGACGAGAGATGCCTACCAATGTTTGGTGTAATCACAATATCCGCTAGCTTGAGCTGTTGTCGATTCGAAAGCTGCATCATGATGCCCATAATCTGATCAGCAATCTGCCAAGGTGCTTTCAGCTCCGCTTCGCTACGCAGGCCGCTTGTTGAGTTCACTACAATAATGATGTCACAGCCTTCTGCCTTCGCAACATCCGCCGGAATATTGGAAACCAGTCCACCATCAACAAGCCTCATAGAATCTTTTTCTATGGGATTAAAGAGAAGTGGCACACCTACAGTAGCGCGCAAGGCTTCAGCAAGTGAGCCTTCTTTTATGATGACACGATTGCCAGAGATCAAGTCTGTACTGACGACCCGGAATCGGATTTTCAAGTCGTCAAAACTAGGGTTTGGGTGATAGAGTGCCTGAAGTGTTTGGGTGCTGAGAAAATTTGTAAGGGGCTGGCCGCTGGACAATGCAGACGGTATTACCGGCTCCAAACCTTCAAACCTTAGCGATAGAAAACTACGGTCGGTAGCTCGCTTCTGGTCAACGAAGAGCTCGGTTCTTTTCGTATCTTCAGTAAGGGATAGAACTTCATCCCAGTCGGTGTTGAGCGCAAGACTCTCTATCTCGGCCAGGGTGTATCCCGATGCATACAGTCCTCCGACGATGGCACCAAGACTGGTCGCCGAAATAAGATCAATTGGAATGTTGTGCCGTTCGAGCACCTTAAGCACGCCGATCTGTGCAATGCCGCGCGCACCGCCACCGCTAAGCACCAATGCGATTTTCGGCCGCTTGAGAATCTTGTACGGATAGAAACTCCGTCGAGGTACAGATGATTCATCGAATTGGGGTCTGATGACAATCTTTGAATCGCTCAAGGAGAAGGAAGGGAGGCACAACAGAACGACAGCGGTTGTGCAAAGTAGCCTGTTACAAAACATCGACAAGTACATCCACAGTGCATTTGCTTCTTCAAGCAAAAAAGTAGGAGTTTTGACGAAGAAAAGCAAGGTATGATAAAGGTTACTCCTCGTATAGCAATCACCTCGGACGTGACCACGTTCTAGAATGTATGTTGACTTTCAGCGGTTTTTTGCTCTAATTTTTTGCAGGCACAGATGGAAAAAGCGGAGATGAAATCCAGGCTGACAGACACGTACCTTCTCCGGTTTGTATCAACCCTCCTCATTACGTAGTTACTTCGAGGTACATGACGTTTCTTAACCCATTGGTGTTATCCGGATTAGCAGCGGCAGCGATACCAATCATCATTCACCTCCTCAACCTGCGACGACTTAAGACCATCGAGTTTAGCACTCTGAAGTTCCTGAAGGAACTTCAGAAAACAAAAATGCGACGGTTAAGAATTCGTCAACTTCTTTTGCTGATCCTCCGTACACTTCTTATCATTGCAATCGTGCTCGCGTTCTCGCGGCCCACACTACGAGGCTCCATGGCAGGAACAATTGGGACCAATGCGAAATCAACCATCGTCATAATACTCGATGATTCGCCTAGTATGTCCGTGCGCAACGAACGCGGTATGATGTTTGTGCAGGCAAGAGCAGCTGTAATCAACCTGCTTGATCTAGTAAAAGAGGGCGACGAAGTCTATCTCTTAAAGCTTTCCGAAGTCAGGCACAAGGAAGAATTCTCGCCCGCGCATTCACTTGATGGTTTCACGAAAGCACTCAATCAGATGAACCCGTCTCTGGAAACCGCTTCGTTTCGGAACGCGCTTGGTGCTGCAGCAAAGATCCTCGCTGAATCTAAGAATTTCAATCAAGAAGTCTACCTCATCACTGACGGACAGTCGACACAGTTTGCCTTGGAGTCACCCCAAGATACGACTGATCTCTTTGACGACCGAGTGAAGTTCTTCCTGGTGGAAACCGACAAGCAGGAGCAGAAGAACCAGGCTATTACTTCTCTTCGTGTTAAGACAAAGATCATAACCAAGAACAAACCTGTAAGCGTCCAAGCTGTGGTGGAGAATTTCGGCCCTTCCCCAGTACAGAATATGCTAGTAAGCGCTTACGTCGATGGCTCCCGCGTGGCGCAGCACTCTTTAGATATTGCGGCGCGGAGTTCCACAACAGTAGACTTTTCTTTCGTGCCGAAGCGTCGCGGCATTTTGCAAGGCTATATACAGCTGGAGGATGATATCCTCGAAATCGACAATAAACAGTTCTTCGTCCTGAACGTACCGCAGGAAGTCCGTGTGCTGTTTGCAGGTCCAGAACTGGAAGAAACGCGCCTAGCCAGTCTTGCTTTGACGGCTGGCGGCAACACGGCCACTACGGGACTCTTCACAGTCCGGAGAATCACACAGGGTCAACTCTCATCAACGGATATCAGCATCTTTGACGTGCTGGTCTTCTGCGGAGTGAAGGATTTTTCAGCCACTGAAGCAGATCGAATTGCCCGGTTTGTGAGAGACGGTGGCGGGATAATGGTCTTTCCTGGAAGAGAGACCAACATTGCAAATTACAATGAAACTCTGTTTGCAAGCCTAGCAATTCCTCCTGCACGCGGCACACTGGACGACAGAAAGAATAGCGCCGAACCACCTGATGAACAAAAGGGTTTCCTCTCATTCAAGAACGTGGACTTTGACCACCCCCTTTTTGCAGATCTCTTTCAAGAGCCCGTGGCTGGCAGGAAAACTCGACTCGCTGTCAAATCACCAAGAGTGTATAAGGCTATAGCGCCACATGCTGGCCAGCATGGACAATCCATAATTGAGCTTTCCGATGGCTCGGTTTTCCTCATTGAGTATACTGCTGGGTTGGGCCGCATATTGTTGTATTCGGTGGACGCAAGTCTCTCTTGGTCTGACTTCCCTGTGAAGGGACTGTTCGCACCGCTGATACATCGCGCTTCGATATACCTAGCCGCTCGGGGCCCCACCGCTCCTTCATTCGTCGTAGGAGAGACGATTACGCTTCCAGTCAGAATGGCAACTTTGGGAGACCGTTCCGTGTATGTTTTCAAGTCACCAACTGGTATTGAAGAGCGTGCTGTCCCACACTCCTTTTCAAGATCGAACACGATGACGTTGGAATCCTCAAGAGCCCAAGAAGCGGGCGTCTATGAACTCCGATTCAGTGGACCTGCTCAAGATGGCCGGAAATGGGAAAGCGCAAACCTTATACAAGCCGTGGCTGTTAATGTCGATCCCTCCGAGTCAGACTTGCAGCAGGTGAGTGATGATGAACTTTCCGCGTTTTGGCCTACGATCGGTGTAGAACCTGAGCAAACCATGCGTTTACCAGCAGTGGAAAGGATTGAAACAATTGTTTTGGAATCCCGCTTTGGCGTTGAACTCTGGAAGTACCTCGTTGGGCTCGCCGCACTTATTGCACTAATAGAAATGGTAATTGCGCGGGTCCCTAAATCCCAAGAAATAGGAGCAGGGGTGTCTCAGTAAGTGCAACTCATAAAAACAAATGAGCGAGAGCGTGCAGTTCTTGTGGCGGTTGCCCCACAGGCAGCAGTAAAGCCAGGATATTCACCAAGAAAAAAAGTGCAGGAGCATCTGGATGAACTTGCACAGCTTGCTGAGTCTGCCGGGGCAGTTATAGTCGACCGAATAATTCAGGAACGCAAGAGTATTCATGCAGCATACTTTATCGGTCGCGGCAAAGCAGAGGAATTAGCGTGCCTTGCAAAAGAAAAGAACATCGACGTCATTATCTTCGATGATGACCTCTCCGCCGTTCAGGTGAGGAACTTAGAGCGCCTCATCAAATGTAAGATTGTGGACCGCAGTGGTATCATTCTCGATATCTTCGCCTCGCGCGCAAGAACACGAGAGTCAAAAACACAGGTGGAACTCGCACAGCTACAGTACATGTTACCCCGGCTTACCCGCCAGTGGACCCACCTCTCAAAACAGTTTGGGGGCATCGGAACTAAGGGGCCTGGAGAAACACAGATTGAAACTGACCGAAGAACAATCCGGACGAAGATCACCCATCTTAATGCAAAGCTCGAGCGCATCGATAAAGAGCGAATGGTCCAACGCAGAGGGAGAAAGAAATTCCCCCGCGTGGCACTTGTCGGCTACACCAATGCGGGAAAGTCCACACTGCTTAACTGGTTTTCACAAGCGGATGTCGTGGTAGAGGATAAACTCTTCGCGACGTTGGATTCTACAGTTCGCCTTGTCAACCTGTCCTCTGCCCACAAGATTCTCCTTTCAGATACTGTGGGGTTTATCCGGAAATTGCCTCATCATCTCGTGGCATCATTCAAAAGTACGCTAGATGAGGTCACGGAGGCAGACATTCTCCTTCACGTTGTGGATGTAAGTCACCCCCTTTTTGAGGAACAGATTGTTGTGGTTGATGAAACTCTTGAGGAGATTGGAGCAAATGGAAAGCCGAAAATCGTTGCATTCAACAAGATTGACAAGATTGAAGACCGGAGTATTATTCGCTACCTCAGCAATAACAACGAGAATGCTGTTTTTATCTCCGGCTCGCGCGGAATCAACATTGGATCGCTTCAAGAAAAGATAGTTGAGATGCTAGAAAAAAATATATCTGAACAGACCGTGACACTCAAACAAGATGATTATCAGATCATATCACAGATCCACGATATGGCTGAGATAACCGACAAGCAGTACAACGGTGACGAGATTACCATCCGTTTTCGGATGAACAAAATGTACGTCGATCGGTTGCGGAAGGTTCTATCTCGAAAAACAGCACAATAAATCTATCCTTTGCTCGAAGAGAACATACAATGCTCAGTGTTGCGATTGAAGCAGCCAAAGAGGCTGGACACTTTCTGAAATACAACATAGGGAGAGTTCGCACGGTAGAGACAAAGAATGGACAAGAACGCAACCTCGTCTCCGAGATCGACAAGATGTCGGAGGAAAAGATAATCAGCATTATCAAACGTCGCTACCCTCATCATGCAATTCTCGCCGAAGAAAGCGGATCAAGTACAGCATCCTCTGACGTTAAATGGATTATCGATCCTCTCGATGGTACAACCAATTTTCTCCATGGTGTTCCGATCTATTGTGTAACGATCGCGATTGAACAGAAGGGGGAGCTCGTTGCGGGAGTAGTATTCGATCCGAATCTTGACGAGTTGTTTACGGCTGAACAAGGCAGTGGTGTTTATCTAAACGGCAGACGGATCCACGTATCACAAACCAGCACGCTTATTCAGAGTTTGCTGGTTACTGGTTTTCCCTACGACATAGCAAGAAATCCCGATCATGCAATTGACCGGTTCGTGAATTTTCTCATGACAAGTCGAAGCGTACGCAGGCTAGGCTCTGCGGCTCTTGATCTTTCATACGTTGCGGCAGGAAGGTTCGACGGCTTCTGGGAGGTAAATCTTCATCCATGGGATACGGCAGCCGGCATCCTGTTTGTCAAGGAGGCTGGAGGAAAGGTAACAGATTTCGACGCAGGGGCCTCGAGCATTTACAAAAACCAAATTCTTGCAAGCAACGGCCTTATCCACGACGAAATGATGGAAGTACTGAAGAGGTCAGCCGCAACCTAACTCCCGCCACGATGGAAATATCTATCCCTCCCCAGCTTGTACTAGAACTTCTTGATCATATCAAAAAAGAGATAGGCAAACATTCCCACAAATGTTAATACAAAGAAGGACACGACTGCAAGAAGGCCTAAACGCTCTTTCGTTTTCTGCTTGTCGATATGACGCACGGGGTGCGTCTTGACAACCATATCCGCCCTTACCGAGGTTTGACAGGAGAGGCGGACGTTTTTCTCTATGATTTTCGCTATGGCCAGATTCCCTCCGAGAGTGGCCTCCTCATCCTGACTCCTCGGCGATGCTCCTTTTCCGTCCACAATCTCAACAGCACACGTCCCACAAAAATTGTTGCCGCGACAGTTCGTCAGCATTGAGAGACCCATGTATGGGGTAACCCCCAGCTTCAACATCGCCTGTCGAAGATTAGCACCAGCCTCAACTTCAAAGGAACGGTATTCATTATGAAACGTTACGACAGGCATTCAGCATCTCCTGACATGTGACTGGCCTTCGCTAATATACTCCATGAGCATTCTATGGCGCGGGACTCTATTACCCTCCATAAAATCGAGGGACAAGGCATAGTCAGATCAATAGGCCACAAATAACGGTTACAAAAATATGTAATTTTTCCTGAATGTCAATGCATCTCATGCGATATCCATGGCCTAATTCCATTCGCATCAACAAATGCGCGGATGCAAGGAAGTCTGTCGACACCTGTTGCAGCAACCTGGATGCAAGTCTCAAGTTCCCGTTTAGCATGATCAAGTACATTGGCGCGGTCCGTGTAGATGACTCCAAGTGTCTCTCCCTTCTCAACTTTATCACCAACCTTCTTTGCGAGAAGCATGCCGGCTTTCGGGTCGATAACTTCATCAACTTTTTTTCTTCCTACACCAAGGTCGATGGCAAGCAGTCCAAGTCTCGTGGTTGCAAACCCGACGACATACCCGCGTGCCCCGCTCTTCACTTCTACACTGTATTTGGCCTTAGGGTACCTCTCCAGCTTCCGGATGAAAGACAAATCCCCACCTTGCCGCTCAACAATTTGCAGAAATCTTTCAAAGGCTTTCCCCGACCAGATCGCCGACTGGCAAAGCTTTATCCCTTCCTCGATAGAATCTGCTTTGTTCCCAAGAAAAAGCATTGCGCCACCCACGACATACGTTACCTCCATAAGATCTGGTACATCCTTGCCGCGTAAACATTCAACGGACTCTACCACCTCCAACCAATTTCCCACAGCAAAGCCCAAGGGTTGGTTCATATCGGTAATGAACCCGATGGTTTTCTTGCCGACCCCATTGCCTGCGGCAACTAGCGCATTTGCGAGGGCAACCGAATCATCATACTCCCTCATGAAAGCGCCATTGCCGCACTTCACATCAAGAACAAGTGCATCGGTACCTTCCGCAAGCTTCTTGCTCATGATACTACCGGCAATCAAGGGTATTGATTCAATAGTTGCAGTACAATCTCGCAACGCATAAATCTTTCTGTCAGCGGGTGCAATCTCTTCCGTTTGTCCAATGAGCACCAGGCCAAGCTCCCCTATGATTTGCTTGTACTCTTCGACGGAAAGGCTTGCGCGAAATCCAGGAATTGACTCCAGCTTATCGAGTGTCCCCCCGGTATGGCCAAGTCCGCGACCCGAAATCATAGGTACAGGTACGCCGCACGCGGCAACCATCGGGGCAAGAATCAAGGAAACCTTGTCACCAACACCTCCAGTTGAGTGCTTGCCAACTTTGGTTCCCGGAATCGCGGAGAGGTCTATGATCTCTCCAGACCGCAGCATCACATCCGTAAATGCAACTGTCTCCTCGGCTTTCATACCGGTGAAGTATACCGCCATAAGGAATGCCGACATCTGATAATCTGGAATACTACCCTTAACGTAGCCAAGAACAAACGATTCAAGTTCCTCCTTGGTGAGTGTTTCGCCATTCCGCTTTTTCCGAATCAATTCTACGGGATTCATCAACAGAGAAGGGTTTTAGAATTACTGGTCAGCTTTCAGGCGTTATCAGTTCAGGATGGTCAATCGTGCCGCTCCGATAAAATTCATTCTTCATACAGTTTCTCAGCATTCAACTTTTATTACAAACCGCCGCCGACATTTGTTGCATTGGAATTCTACGGTCAACCAATTATTTCGCTCATAATACGAGATCTCCGCGAGTTCACCGCCGCATGAATTAACAATACAAGTTTTAACGTCGAGCCTATAAAGACGGTCTTCAGGAATTGAAGAAGTGAATGTCATCTCTACCTCTGTAGTAATCGTCGGCCAACCAACAGCAAACCAACGATAGTCTTGCTATCCTGTATCGCTCCAGCCTCTACCATTCTAAGCGCCTCCGACAGCAGCAGCATGTGAACAGTCATGCCGAGTTCTCCCTCTTCTCGTTTGTGTCCGTCGGTGGATGCCCTGAGACCAGTGGCAAGATAGATATGCAACTCCTCATCACAAAAACCAGGCGTCGTGTAGATTGATGTAAGTTTTTCTAAATTGCCTGCAACCCAACCGGTTTCTTCTTCAAGTTCGCGAGCGGCTGCCACTTCCGGATCTTCGCCGGGGCTCAATCTTCCAGCAGGTAGTTCAAGAACATCCTTGCCCAGTGGATACCTGAGCTGCTTAACCATTATTACACGGCCGTCATCAAGGATAGGCACTGCTACTGCGCCGCCTGGGTGGTGAACAATTTCCCGCACGGACTCGTTACCTGACGGATACTTCACTTTGTCGACAATAAGGTCAAATACACGGCCTCTGTACAACACCTCACGCTCGAGTTTCTTCGCTTCCATCAAATGTTCGAATGTGTCTAAAAAGCATTCTTTCAACAAAGATCAATACTACATGCTTCCTCTGCTTCCCGGTTTCAGCATCGGAATACGTTTTGTACAGAGAGGGCATTCCTCCAGACGGTAGGCCGCAACCTCCATGTGCAACACCGAATACTGGATTTCGTCGTTCCCTGTTTTGACCT
>JAPUKJ010000049.1 GCA_027295705.1 Ignavibacteria bacterium
GAAAGCCATCGATGCTCGTAAGTTTGGTGAAGTGACATTTCCCTTGGTCATGGCAGCGAGGGAGGACGCAATCAGTGCAGGGGCGCAAAAATATTCCGCTGAATTATGGAAGGGAGCTGAGACCCAGTTTAGATCTGCAGCCGAACAGTTGGAAGTTACATTTGGTCATTGACGATTGAAGGATTGGACGATTTGCAGATTTGGAAATGACAGATGCTCAATCAAGCGGTGCTTACCATCTTTGCAGCGTATCCGCGCACAGCCAAGGAAAAAAATTAAATGGTCTGAAATCGGATTTCATGTCCAAGGTTCACAGCCGTTCAGAAGGTGATATCATCTAAATGAATCAATGAACCGATGAATAAATCCATCAATCAGTCGTGGAGGTTCCGCCATGTTCCGCACCATCTCTGACTTCGAATACTATTGGTCGCAAGAACTTGAGGCGACGCAAAAAATTCTCAAACACCTCAACGACAAATCTCTTTCACAATCGGTCGTTCCCGGCGGTCGCACACTTGGGCGCCTTGGATGGCATCTCACTTTGTCAATCCCCGAAATGATGTCGAGAACTGGTCTGAGTCTTTCCGGGCCCAAGGAGGACGACCCAGTCCCCACCTCTGCAAAAGAGATCTTCAAAGCGTACAATGAGGCGGCAATCTCATTGTTGGATGCGATCAAGGCAAACTGGACAGATGAGACGCTTGAAGAAAAGGACGACATGTACGGCCAGAAGTGGAAGCGAGGACAGACCCTCGCAGCATTGATTTTTCACCAGATTCACCATCGTGCCCAGATGACAATGGTTATGCGCCAAGCAGGACTGAATGTGCCAGGTATCTACGGTCCAGCGCGTCAAGAATGGGCGCAACTCGGCATGCCGGAGCCCAAGGTGTAGCCTTCATCTCGACGAAAAACTGCACTCGCTAAGCATCTTTGAAAAAATACAATTCTTGTCATGTGGGCAACAAACACCCTTTTCCAGCAAAAAGGTAATACACTCGAATATTTTTGTTGAATCCTTCCTTGAAAGTTAGTAGAGTATCAAAGAGCTTTTGCCAATCGAAGTAAGCATCAGAAGAAGGAGAGCGTGAAGCAGAACCGGTTTATATCCCTTGTGCTGTGCGTAGCCTTCATTTGTGCACCTTCATCTGCTCAGTTTAAAGGACAGAATTTTGCAGAAAAGCCCATTTCTGCAAACCTCAACGTAGAAAGCACTGATTTCTCCTCAAATATTTTTGAGGGCTTTACCAATTTAATCTGTCCATGGGATCTGTCCCTTGTTGCGCTTGGTGGTCTGTCCTACTACAAACCGAATGAGGAAGGAACTACCAGCACACTAGAACCACTTGCAGTGGACCTTCAGATAAGTGGCTCCGTTGCACGCAATGACGGAAGAGAGTCGCTAGGTTCGAGACTTCATCCTGGCAAGATTCAGACGAACATCTTCATTGGACAACTCGCTATCACCTCCCTTCTTGACATTGCAACTGACGCGCACATCACTGCATCTGATTATGAGCGATCGTTCGTCTTCGCAAAGGCACTGCTCTACACTGTTAGTATTACGGAGATTTCGAAAAACCTATTGCCTCGAATACGTCCGGACGGATCCAACAACCGTTCCTTTTTTTCCGGCCATGTATCCAGTTCATTTACAACGTCAGCATTTATTTACCGTGAGATCAGCGATTGGATTGATGGAATGGAGTCTTCGTCTCACACATCATCCACGTTGTTGAAGGGGACCGCCTTTGCCGCTTGTTATGGCTGGGCAACATATGTCGGGTATTCACGTATACGCGATAGGAAACATTACCTTAGCGATGTGCTCGTTGGTGCGGCGGTTGGCACCGTCATCGGTAATTTTATATATGATTTGCACTTTGACAACGAGGATCAGTCAACGACGTCAGTACTGCAATTCAGTTTCAACCCGGCCGTTCGTCCGAGTGTAGGATTGACCTACCACTTCTAGATCGCTGGCAGACTGTTACCCTTAAACCTTCCGTCCATCAATCTGGATGGACGCCCAAATCCCGGAAACCGATTATCTTACTTATGTTCAGGTGACCACATGAAAACTTACAGGCTATTGATCCAAATGTTGATCCTATCAGCTTACATAGGATATGGTCAGGTCGAGAGTAATTACCATCGACCGGTTCACACTTACTCTATTGTTGCGCGGGACACGGAAACTGGCGAGATGGGCGTAGCTGTGCAATCACATTGGTTTTCTGTCGGGTCACTGGTAACATGGGCCGAAGCGGGTGTGGGCGCAGTCGCTACACAATCTTTCGTTGATCCGGCGTACGGACTACTTGGACTCGAGCTAATGGGTGCAGGAAAAACTGCGAATCAAGCTCTCGATGCCTTAATTGCTGCTGATCCTGGAAAAGATGTCCGGCAGGTTGCGATGATTGACGCAAATGGACATGTGGCTGCTCATACCGGCAAGAAATGTATTCAGGGAGCTGGCCACATAGTGGGCGATAACTACTCCGTTCAAGCTAACCTCATGCTGAATGACAAAATTTGGGGAGCGATGTCGGAAGCGTACGAACGTTCAACTGGCGATCTGGCCGACCGAATGATGGCAGCACTCGATGCCGCGGAGGCCGCGGGAGGTGATATTCGAGGAAAACAATCCGCTGCAATCCTGATTGTGAAAGGTACGTCAACCGGCCAACCATGGGCCGATAGAATCATGGAGCTGCGTGTGGAGGACCACTCGGACCCCCTTAATGAGCTCCGGCGCTTAATACAAATTCATCGGGCGTATGATCACATGAACCGGGGCGATATCGCAATTGAACACAACGATGTAGATGCTGCCCTCAGAGAATACGGAGCTGCAGAGGCCATGTTCCCCGACAATCTTGAAATGAAATTCTGGCATGCCATTTCTCTCGTGAACGCTGACATGCTTGATCAATCTCTTCCCATCTTCGAAGAGATATTCAGCAAAGACATGAACTGGGCAATGCTGGTTCCACGACTTCCAAAGTCTGGTCTGCTGCAAGACAATGAGGTGATGATCAAGAAGGTCCTTTCTGTTGTACCGAAGTAATGATCAACTTTGAGATGTTGATTTGTTAATACTAAATGGCTACCTTTTTTGAAGAATCAGAACTGCGTCAGCACATCAAATCAAACTATATCACGTCGCATGATCACGAATCCTCGCCTTCTTGAGCATTTCAACGCTTCTTTCCTGGTGGCGCATCCGCTTACCATTGAACAGAAGTTCGCAATTCTCCAAGGCCTTTATGACCAAGCAGTTGCATTCGGTCATTTTACAGAAAAAGACCTTCATGAGGGATTGGAGAATGATGTGCAATTGTCGCGCTCATCAAAGACACATGTTCAAATCCCTTCTCGTTAAGGTTGCCTCGGCTCTCGAGGGTGCAGGCATTCCTTATATGGTAATTGGCAGGCAAGCGGTATTGTTGTATGGTGAACCCCGCCTTACACGGGATATTGACATTACGCTTGGTGTGGATGCAAGTGAAATAGTCAAAGTTCTGAATTTGAGCAAAGGTATAGGATTAACCGCAACAGTGAGTACGTTGAAACATTCGCCGGAAAACAAACATATTACCGGTGTACGACAAGCAGAGTGGAATTAGAGTTGATTTAATCTTCTCATTCTCTCCCTATGAGCGACAGGCCATAGAACGGTCGACACCGACAAAGATCAATGACCACGCTGTTCAATATGCGACGCTGGAAGATGTCCTTATCCACAAGATAGTCGCTGGACGCCCGAGGGACATTGAAGGCACAAAAGCCATTATGGTTAAGAACACGAAATACGATGTTCCTTACATAGAAAAGTGGCTAGATGTGTTCTCGCAATCGCTGGCCAAGGATTTTTTGATAACCTTCAAGGATGTGCTAAAGCAGAGCACTCAGTAGTCGTAACGCCAACGCGCATACCTGTCAAAACATAACTGATCTACATCATCCCAAAAAGCAACAGAGAATCCACCTTTGAGCCATCTCATAGACTGATGTCCATCCCCTTTTCTGGAATACTTGAAATCGATTCAAAACGGTTCGGATTTGTCCGCACGGTATCTCATGGAATCAGACTCAGCCGAATGGATCCTTATGTTTCTTCTTCCTTGATTGCAAAATATCGTCTTCGTCCGGGAGTCCTCATTGAAGGAAATGCTGAACCAAAAAGCAAGAAGAGTCCCGAAGTAGGTACGATCGAACGGATTAACAATCTCAGCCCGGCGGCCTGGAGCAAGGTGAAGGAGTTTTCCCATCACGAGGTCGTCTCACCAAGCGAGATGCTACACCTTGAAGGGCCCAAAAGCAATGTCTCCATGCGAATCGTTGATCTGTTCTGTCCTGTCGGCAAAGGGCAACGCGCTCTCATTGTCTCACCCCCTAAGGCGGGTAAAACGATGCTTATGCAACAACTTGCGCACGCCATCAGCGTGAATAACCCTGAGATCGATCTCCTGGTTCTTCTCATTGACGAACGCCCGGAAGAAGTGACTGATATGCGGCGCAGCGTCAATGGAGAAGTATTTGCCAGCTCGAGCGACAGTGAGCGAGGAAGCCATGTTCGCCTTTCAAAATTGGTGCTGGAATACGCCAAGAGAAAAGTAGAAGCGGGAAAAGACGTTGTTCTGCTCCTCGATTCCCTCACCCGCATGGGACGAGCATTCAACATCCATCAGAAGAGTAGTGGACGGACGATGAGCGGCGGGGTGGATGCACGGGCATTGGAGATACCTAAGCGCATCTTCGGAGCTGCACGAAATATAGAGAACGGTAGCTCGCTCACAATAATCGCCACCGCATTGATTGAAACAAGCTCCAGAATGGACGAGCTGATATTTCAGGAGTTCAAAGGGACGGGAAACATGGAACTGGTGCTTGACCGTGATCTGGCCAACGAGCGGATATTCCCCGCCATCAAGCTAAATGAGTCCGGAACAAGAAGAGAAGAACTTCTCTTCGGGCCGACCCTCGGAGAGCATCAAAATCTCCGCCGCTCGATTTCACGGATGTCGCCAAGAGGGGCGATGCTGTCTGTTCTAAAACTTGTTGAACAATATCCAACCAACGAGCTGTTGATTGCCAAGTTTTGAGGTGTAAGGCGAGACGAGAGACCCATGCACGCCCTTATAGGTATCAGACGTAACCAATTTTCTTAAGATACTTATGTATTTTATCAAAGAGTTCAGCAGATTCAGTCTTCAACTCGGTGAAGTCTCTCTCATTGAACAGATAGGAAGGATTGTAATCCGCCTCCTCACGATATTTCATCAACCGGGTGAGTACATGAGAGTCCTTGGGAGTTAGAATGCCGGTCTTAACAAAATGCAAGGCTACAAGGCGAAGCATTCCTCCGTGACTCCTTGGTTCCATGTCTCGGGAAAGGAGCAACGCTTTGGTCACATGATAGAGGAAATAGTACAATCGTGAGATTGCATCGTTGTAGAGTCCTTTTCCAGCAAGCAAATTCGCAGCTTCCAAGGACTTC